>DATFJH010000015.1:0-17218 GCA_035269265.1 Candidatus Absconditabacterales bacterium | reverse complement strand
CGGTTGTTTTCATTCCGGCTTTTTTATTTTACATAATATTCGTCATTTTCTCGTTTGTATGGATTATGTTGAATGTATTCCACTATCCTATTCATATCTTCTTCGTTGCGAATTATATGATCGTAGAATGATTTTTGTCGTTGAAAGTTTTTGAGTCAGAATTTATATCTTAAAATTTTTGTACTTATTTGTTTAAATCATTTAATAACATTTCATACCTTGTTGTAAGGGCGATTAGTAATCGCCCCTACATTATCACCCTCTATTACAATAATTCAATGTAAATGATTTGGCATAATAATAAAATCTAACAATAATACATTTTTATGAATTTTTGGTATTTTTAACCAAATTTCTTCTACCACTTTCCCATATTTATTTAAAATCATCTCATCTTCAACAATCTCTCAAAAAACTTTCTGATGATTTTTTACATTAATCGTAACAAAAAAATACCCAGAGTCATAATGGAAAGAATCTAGCCTATTTTTTTGCGGTCTTTCATTTTAATATTTTTTAATCTTTATAAACCTCAAGCTCCCACTTACCCTTTGGTAGACTATCTCACAATATCCATGGATTAAGCTCTTTGATTTCTTTGAAAGTATATCATTCTTTGTTGGCTCGTTTAATTAGGTCTTTGGTCTCTCACAGTTTTAATGTTTTGGTATCAAGCTCTGGATATGGTTGTATATTTTTTATGTCTATATAATCTGAAATATTTTCCATCACATGCTTGTATGCTACTACTTTGTAGTAACTAGACAAAACCTCTGGATCTAGATAAAGATTTTTAAAGTTCTTTTGGTCCTGATTCATCATTGTTTGCTTTAAATCATCTCATCCAACAAAATATCATATCAATGTTAAATCCCAATCACCAAATAAATCGTAAAGGTCTTGTAGATATTTTATTGTTAGATTTTTTGTTATTTTTGTATTTAGCCTTTGATCTATCTGTGAGTTTATGATCAATCAATATTTATCTATTGCTTCATAACTTATATCCCAAATCGGTATCTCTAAATGATTTATTAAAGCTAAATATTGAAAATCTATAGGAATACCCTCTTTTTGTAAATTTTGCTTTAGTTCTGGCAAAATAGACAAACTTTTTTTGTATAAAAGTGATAATTGTGTTTTACTAGACAAAATGTTTGCAAAAGCCTTGTCGTAATAAATATTGTTTGTATCAATTTGTTTTTGTAAAAAAACTAATTCTCAAGAAGCATTTTGTATATTCTCTTTTTCAATTTCCTTTTTATCTGAATTGTCTCAATTTTTTGGTAAAAAAAACTGAAGTCAAAGTAAAATCACAAGAAATCAAATGAAAACATACCTAGCTACCATATTTTTTCATCTGTAGTATTGTTTTGCTTCTTGTTTTATTTCTTCTACCTTATCTTTTGCTTTGTTTGGCATGATGCAAAAATTTAATTATAAATATAATCAACTTTTATCTATATACAAAAAATTTGCAAGAAAAAAGTGTGACTCAAGAAAACTTGGATCACACTATCATACAATAAGTAGGCATACCAATAATTCAAACGATATAACTATAAAAAAGATTTTAATAGTTACAATCATATGGTTCATGCTTTTCCTTATACATGCTGTCTTTTCATCAGCAACACTTAAGGAGAACTTCCAATTGGCTATAAAGACCAATAAAATAAATAAAATTTTCATATCTATATATTTTTTATAAAGAATACATATTTATATCTGTAAGTCAATACGAATTATAAAAAGCTTTCTTTTTTTTATATAAAATATAATTATATTTATTTAATTGAAGAGGTTTTAAATCTTTAAATTTTGCTTAAATGAGAATACCAATAGGAATATCCAACAGACATATACACTTATCTATGGAAGACGCTAATACTCTTTTTTGAAATGGTTATGAATTTCAAGAAATGAAAAAAATATCTCAACCGTGACAATTTGCTGCCCAAGATGTAGTAACAATAAAGTGACCAGAATGAGAAATAAAAAATGTTAGGGTTATGTGACCACTTAGAAAACATACTCAAGTGGAGATATTAAGATCAGATAATTTTAAATTATGAATAAATGCTCCTATAAGATTATCATGAAACCTAAAAAGAAGTGAAAGATTGACTATCATATGACCAAAATGAGAGGTAGATTTGATTAATTGAGTAATAGTAGCCAAAAGGCATTTACATATCACCATAGCAGAAGCTAAAGATTTTAAGCTAAAAGACTGACAAGAAATTTCTATAAAAACTCATGGAGAAAGATGATTAGTCTTTGATAATGTAATTGTTAGAGCAAAAGATAATTATGCATTAGACTTTCATATTGATATAGATGAGGCAAATGCAGCAGGACTAAATCCTGGTGATTGGGGAGAAATTATACCAATGAACAGTTAACAGTTAACAATTAATAAATAATAATCTCCTTATCACGTCAATTAGAGCGACCTGCCTGCTGGTAGGCGGGAGCGGAGAGTCCAGTCTAAGTAGTGTAAAAGTACAAAGGGCTGGATTCTTCATTTTCTTCGGCACTTCTGCCGAACAAAATTCTAAATGACGTAGTACACGGTATCGTCACTCAGAGCGCAGCGAAGAGTCTAGCCTACTTTTACTTAAGAATAATACATTATGTTTAAATGATGATATGTTTACATAATTACAAATAGAAGGAATTGAACTCTATATACTTGAGTAACAAATAGTCTAAGAAGAAGAGTGGGCGAACATAAAAGTCAAAAAGGGAATGGATTCACTGCAAGATATTGATTAGAAAAATTAGTATATTATGAAAAATGAGATGGAATAGAAGAAGCTATCATGAGAGAGAAAGAAATTAAGGGTATGAGTAGAAATAAAAAAATAATGTTGATTGAAAACTTAAACCCACAATGGAAAGATTTATCTGAATGATGGTACTAATAGGCTAGATTCTTCATTTTACTATGTTACATTCTGAATGACGTAGTACTTTGTCGCGTCACTCAGAGCATAGCGAAGAGTCTAGCCTAGTAAAGCAAAGTATGAAAGACGAAATTTTTATCCGACAAAATTACAGGGCTTTAATTTCACTGTGTTATACTCTGAATGATGTAGTATATCATTGTAAAATAACCACTGTCATTCAGAATGTAATGATAAATCCAGCCTTTAATAAATTTTAGTGTCCCAGGCTGGACTCTTCACCCGATTTATCGGGTTCTGAGTGACGTTGGGAAATTTTACATCTCGTCTGGTGAATCTATTCAGAGAATAGAAAGTCAATTAGAAAGCACTTGTTTCACACAAGCAACTAGCGCTAAACCTGAATTATTTTCTATGATTTTTTTGTCTGTATTGTTGTAATAAGAATTGAATAATTTGGATAGATCTAACAAGTATCTTGCTACATAGTTTGGTTTATATTCTTCTGCTGATTTTGATATATAGTCACTAAATTGTGCCAAATGTATCAAAATATTTTTTTCATAGTCTTCATTGAAATCTGCAAAATCTATATTTGATAAATCAAGATTTCATTTTTTTATAAGACTTGCACATCTGGCATGAGTATATTGAATATACGGTCAAGTCTCTCATTCAAAAGACAACGCTTCGTTTGCATCAAACAATATTTTTTTGCTAGTATCTGGCAAAAGCATATCAAACTTCAATGCTCAAAATGCTACTTGTTTGGCTATTTTTTCTTTTTTATCTCCCAATAGATTTCTGTCTTTAATCATTTTGTTTGCTTCTTGCAATAATTTATCACGTAGTTCTGTATATAATACCACATTCCCATCACGAGAAGACATTTTACCATCTTTTAAATCCACAAGGCCATAGGAAACATGTTGTAATTTATCATGCGGAAATCACATCAATTCTAGTGTCTTAAATAATTGTCTAAAATGATATTCTTGTTCTGATCATACCACATATACTGACTTATTATAATTTGGGAAATCTTGTTTTTTGAGATAAGCTAGTCATATGTCCTTGGTAGAATACAATGAAGCTCATGTAGATTTTAATAACAAAAATATTCATAATTTATATTCTTCTAGATCCATAATAACAGATCCTCTTTCCCCATCTATAGCGATTCAATCTTCATACATCTGTTTTACTTTTTGAATTCAAAGTTTTTCAACGTCACTTTCATAATATCGTTTTTGTATATTACATCCAAGCTCTTCAAAAATATTTTGAAAATCTATCAAACATTTTTGGCGAGTTTCTTTTCGTATCTCGTTTAACTTTTTATCTCCATCTTCTAAGTCTTTTTGTAATTTTTCTATTTGCGGTTTATAACTTTCTGGATCTTCATCAACCTTTTTTGTAGCATCTGAATAAAGCTGTCATGCTCGTTCTCCAAAATTTTGTTCTGGAGTTTCTCATTGATAAAAACTTTGATAATACCAAATCCATTTGGCAACATGTGCTCAAATATCTCAAATATATGCTAAAGCATTTACATCATATCCAGCTCGTCTAAGACAAGATGAAACTGTCTCAGAAACCAAAGCATTTCTTAAATGTCATATATGAAAAGCTTTGTGTGTATTTGGTTGTCGTCATTCTAAAATTATTTCTTGGTTTTTTTTGTCTAATTTTCCAAAATTATTTTTGTCAGCATTTATCTGCTTAATAAGATCTTGTGATAAATCTTGTGAAGATAACAAATAATTTACATATGGTCCAACCGCTATAACTTTTTCATTATCTATTTGTGATACGAAGTCTTGAGCTATTTGATTTGGAGATTTTTTAAATTCTTTGGATAGCTTGAAACATGGAAATCACAAGTCTCCTTTTATGTTGTTTGGGACAATTTCAATATTGTTCAAAATATCTTCAATAGATATATTTAATTCTGTTTTTTGCAATAATTCAGCAAATTGCTTTTTGTAAGAATTGAGCATGTTGTTTTTTGATAATAAATTATATTATCTTTTTTAAGAAAATATATGTATTTTTCAACTGATTACTCTGTCATTGCGAGGTTTACTCGGCAGCATTGCCAAGAGATCGAAGCAATCTTATAGCACATCAAAACACTAGATTGCCACAATGCGTTCGCAATAACGGGTTTAAAGCAATGAGAGACTGTTGCAAAAAGAAAGGAAATATCTATAAAAATTTTGTATTTAATTTTTGATTTAAAAAATTATGTGATTAAAACAAGAACGAGAACAAAGATGATTTTTGTACCAATTTACAAATGAAAAACTTTTTGATGAATATGAAAAAGGATGAAAAAGCTTTTATATATGAATAGATCCTAGTGCCAACTCTTTACAATTGGGTAATCTTTGTGCTATGATGGCTGCAGTAAACTTAATGAAATATGGAAACAAGTGTTATTTCTTGGTATGAGGAGCTACTGGTATGATATGAGATCCAAGTGGTAAAGATGCTGAAAGAAATTTTTTGGATGAAGAAACCTTAAGACAAAATCAAAAAAACATATTTGATCAAATAGTGAAATTTTTGAGTAACTTAAAAGATAATTATGGCATTAATTTCGAATACGAAATGGTAAATAATTACGATTTTTATAAATGAATGTGATATTTAGACTTTTTGAGAGATGTAGGTAAATATATCACAGTAAATACTATGGCAGCAAAAGAATCCGTAAAAAAAAGATTGGAAGATCCTGATAAGTCTATTTCATATAGTGAATTTAGTTATATGCTTATACAAGGATATGATTTTATGCACCTATATGAAAATATGTGAATAGAATTACAGCTGTGATGATCTGATCAATGGGGAAATATAGTAACATGAATGGAACTAACCAGAAAAAAGCATAACAAAGAAATTTTTGGACTTACAATACCAATTATTACAGATAGTAGTGGTAAAAAATTTGGTAAATCAGAATGAAATGCTATATGGCTAGATCCAAACAAAAATAGTCCATATTTTGTATACCAATACTTTTTAAACACAAACGATGATGATATATCAAAATACATGAAAATATTAACACTAATGGATATATCTGAGATAGACAATATAGCAAATGAACACAAAAAAGATCCATGACAAAGATTGGGACAGAAAAAATTAGCTGAATATATAGTAGAATTAGTTTTTGGTAAAAAAGAAATAGAAAATGTTCATAAGATTACAGAAATATTGTTTAGCAAAGAAAACAAACTAAATTTATTAAAACAACTAAACAATGAAGAAAAAACAGCTCTAAAAGGTGCTACCGGTGGTGTAGAAATAGACAAAAATGAATGGAAAATATTGGAGCTTTGTACTTTGTCAGGATTAACTGAATCAAACTGAGAGGCAAAAAAGATGATACAATCTTGAGCATTATATTGCAATGAAGAAAAAATTGATGATGTACAAAAAATATTAACAAAAGAAAATGCTGTTAATTGAATATTTTTGTTGAGAAAAGGGAAAAAAGTTTATAAAACTATAATCTTAAAATAACACTACTCTCGTAAGGGACGTTCGCGAACGTCCCCTACAATAAAAATATGTTAAATAAAAAACTCGAACATAAAGTTCGAGTTTTTTTATCTTGTGTAAATATTTATTCTGTGATATCTCATGTAGAGTTTGTGTCTTCAACTACTTCTTCAACAATCTCCTCTACTTCAGGCTCAGTTATTTCTGACTCCACTACTTCAGGATACTCATATCACTCAATATAATCTCTAATATCTAAAGTATCATATAGTTCATTTCAAAATCAATCTTTTGCATAGATATCTACTATTCACGGCTCATTCATATTAAATTCTGCTATATTTTGTGCAAATGTTTTTAATGTTTTATCTCATTGTTTTATTGTACCTCAATTTACGCTAGACAACTTATCATTAAAGAAAATAATAACCCTGTATCTACCATCATTTTCTCTTACTGAAGTAATATCTTTGAGAACAAATGGTGCAACTGTATCGTTTGATACCAAAGATACATTTATTGATTTTCTATTGGAATATCACTCTGTATCAACTGCCAAAAGAGTTAATTCTCAATTTCAAAACTCATCTCACAAATCAGTAACCATTACATCTGTAATTTGATTTGAATCTCATCTATATTCCATAGAACCAATTACCCTGTCGTTTATACTTATGGAAACTCTACGAATATTGTTTGGAGCAGAAACACTAAATCGTACCATTGGTTTTGTGGAAATCTTTTGTCAGTCTTGTAAATTCTTTATATCAATATTTATATCTTCACTAATTTGAGGACTTCTATCTACACAATAATCTTGTGGCATAGCAAGAAGCATATTATCGTAATTAAAATTAACTTTACCAGAAAGTTCTGGATCAAAATCAGAAAGCAAATCAGGATTGGTAGATCGTTGCCATCGCATTGTTATTTCATTTAAATCCATATGGCCTGGCATAAAAGTAGTTGGTGAAATTATATATCACTTCTTTAATTCATCAGCTGGAGTGTATGGACTAGCAAGTCAATTACACGATCAATCAAACTCTACTGGTGTCATTCAAGGGTCATATTCCGTAGGTTGAGTATCTATATATCACATTGATTTTACTACAAATTCTCAAGGAGTTCATTCACCAGCTAATTTACCAGAAATTTTTGAAATATTTGATTCAGCTACTTCTACTGCTGACATTCATTCATCTGAAACTAAATTGTTGGCAACAAGAGTAGACCAAAATTCAGTCATTGCATCTGCATTTAAAAATCATCCATAAGCATTTCTATACATAGGAGATCCATCAGCATTTCATCATCGAAAAATAGCAACTTTTGATGGTGTGTATGTAGCTAATCGACCATCTCTAGCACGATCTCATTTTGGTGTTTTCATATTTGATGTACCTGACTTTAATCACATTTGTAATCAACGTACAGCATATTTTGCTACTCGTTCTGGTGGCATATTATCTGAGTTTGAAAGTATATTTCGTATTAGATACACAATTCATGGAGCAATAATTTGATCCTGTAGTTTTTCTTCCTTCTCATACAATAAAGATCAATCATGTGTTCTTACTTCTAATATCGGATTGATTTCTCAAGGTTTACCTGCACTTAGATGAGAATAGGCATTTGCTAGTTCTATCATAGGTACTTCTCAAGCACCAAAAGCCAATGGATATCAATAATCTCAATTTGGATCCAAAGATGTAAGACCAAGTTTTCTTAAAAAAGGTAAGGCTACATCTTGTCATCAAATTGCTGTAATCATTTTGGCAGCTGGCACATTTCTACTATATGCTAATGCTTTTTTTAATGGTATTATTCACAAAAACTTACCATCTGCATTATTTGGTCTATCTGGTCATATTTTAAAAGGAATATCATATATAGGAGTATCCAATGTTAATGGTAATATACTAAATCAAAGAGAATATATAAATGGCTTCATTGAAGATCAAACTTGCCTAGCATTTCTTATCATATCATTTTGTCATCATATATCTTCATTGAAATAATCTACTGATCAAATATAAGCCAAAACATCTCAATTTTGTGAATCCAGATATATCATAGCCTCATTTGTAGCTCAATACATATCTAAAGCATCTACATTGTTTTGTATTGATTGCTCTGCTATATCTTGTATGTCTAAATCTAGTGTAGTTTTAACCACTAATCAACCATTCATAAGTGTCTCTTCATCATATTGCTCTTCTAGCAACTCTGTAACTCGCATAACAAAATGTGGCGCCTCTATTGTAAAACCAGCACTTTTAAGTTTGATTATCATTCACTCCAACAAGGCTTCTTTAAGTTGTTCTTCTGTAATATATTCGTCTTGAAACATACGTGACAAAACTAAATCCTTTCTTCACACTGAATATTTTACATTATATTTGGTTCAATTTAAATACAACGAAAAATCAATTAATCAATTTAGATATTTACTAAAAGAAGAATACTCTTTTTTGTTTGAAAAATTTGATTTAGACATTATGGATTCAATCTTGTCAACAACTTCTGACTTTAATCATGTATTGGATAAAGAATACTCATTACCATCATTATCTGTTATTTTTAAATTTCAAATTGTTGCACTTCTTTTTGTGTATGGATTATATGCTGTTGGTCACTTTGGGATAGAAGCCAATATAGAAGATTCCAAAACAGTCAGATCTATAGCTGACTTTCCAAAATAAGTTTTAGATGCTGACTCTATTCAAAAAGCATTATTACCAAATGCGATCTTGTTAAGATATAATTCTAAAGTTAATTCTTTCTTTTGATGTTTCATTCTTTCTGAATCTAATTTTCATACACTATCTTTTATCATATCTTCTAAAACACTATCTAGTTTTTTTGTCAAAACCATCTCTTTAAGTTTTCTTTCAACTTTTCTATCTTGTGTTAAAAGTAAATTTCTTACTAACTGTTGCGTTATAGTAGATGCTCCTTGCATCCTACTAGAAGGTCTAATTATTTTACTAAAAACAGCTCTAAACAATCATATTGTATCCAATCAATTATGTTCTCGATAACGTTGATCTTCTACGGCAACAATAGCATTTATCATGTTTTTATTTATTCAAGAATATTCTACATATTCTCTATTTTCAGAAAATAATTTATACAAAACATTGTCATTTCTATCTGTAATTACAGTAGCTTGTGAAAAAGTAATATCTCTTATTTGATTTATATCTGGTAAGTCTCATTTTATCCTTACTTGAAATAAAACAAAAAGAGCAATAAAAAAAACTCATGCAAAGATAATTCAAACCTGAAAAAGTTTTTTTCGTGAAAGTTTTCACCTTTTAGATTTTTTATAATTAGATGGAGAAATTAACTTATTAGACTTAGACTTATATTTTTTTGATTTAATTTTATATGATTTCATTAGTCTATTTATAATATAATAAAAAAAACAATATGTTATGTATATATAAATTATATACAAAAAAACAACAAAAAAATCCCAAACAGTAGGGATTTTTTATTTAAATTAGTTTTCGTTTTTAATTTGGTTGCCAAGGGGTTTTTGGCATATAAATATATCATCTAATGTTTGGATCATCCAGTCTTACTTTACGTCTTTGTACAACAAACTTTTTACTTCAGTTCATTTCTTCTATTACCATTGTTCAAGCACCTAAATTGTAACTAATAACTTTGGCTACATGTCATGCACTGGCAAATTGAGCTCATCATTTGTTGTATACAACTATAGATCAAACAATAGGATTACTACCTACAGAAAATCAAGCAGCTTTTGCATTATTATATCGTTGATTAGCATTTCATCCAAATGGTCTGGCCTGAGTATTTTCATCAATATATGGGAATATTTGAGGAGTAGTAACAGCCATATACCAAGTACAATGACCAGCATAAAATCTATTACTAATGTTTTTGTTAAACACCCAAGTAGACAAAATACTTGAACTAAAATAATTGTTGTTTATATTGACTGGATTGTTTACTACGTAAGAATTATTTTGAGATGTATTTTTTACAGAAGTTGGTTTAGTAATTGTTGGTTTGTATGTGATTGTAGTTTTGGGCTTATAAACAGGTTTTGGTCTTTCTAACAAACCAACATCATAAGCTGTTTCCAAATTTACAGGAATAAAAACCTCTTGACCATCTTGCAACATTTCTGTCTCATCTTGAATATAATTCAAGGTCATAAAATCTTCTATATCTAGATTATACCTATTGGCAAAAACCAAGACATTTTCTTTTTCTGCTATAGTATAAAGTAATCAATCATCTTCATCAGTAATGACTAATTTTTGATTTGGTCTTATAGGACCATTTATATCATTAGTTTTTTGTATATGTGATATTGTAGTACCAAAGCTACTAGCAATTTTTGAGAGGGTGTCTCAAGGTTGTACTACATAGTTAATAATTCATTCGTTGTTTTCTCAAAACTCAACACTAACCATGTCAAGGTTTATCAAAGCTCAGTTGTCATTGTTGGTTTGTGCAAAAGCCATAGTATTTACATATACCTGTTCATTACCTTTTTGGAATTTGTCAGCATAAACAATGACAAGAACAAATCAAAATAGCAAAGCTAATGTGATTGAAAACTTAATATAATTTAATCATTTATTTCTAAATGTCATATATAATATATATTATAAATGGCGGAGAGGGTGGGATTTGAACCCACGGTCCGCGTGAACGGACAACAGTTTTCAAGACTGCCGCATTCGACCACTCTGCCACCTCTCCACTAATTTTTTATTGTATTACACAGAGTATCTCTTTTGTCGAATTTTGTATCTAGTATAATAGATATTTCTAATTGATTTTCAAGTAATAAATATTAAAATAAATGTAGAATTAATAATGTATAATTGAGAATTAGAAACTACTATAATATAAATGTAAAAAGACATCATTCTCGCTGCATTTTAAAATTTGAAATAAATTTTAAAATATACAAGAGTAAATACCGGTGTTATTATAGTTTTAAAATTCGAGTGTAATAAAGAATTTCAATTTCTTTAATGCTATCAATATAACTTACAACTTTTATTTTTTTACTATATATTGTGTCTGATTTATCAACCTTTTATCCCATACAAACAGGAGTAGACAACAAAATACTAAGAACCAAAAGCCAGGAAATATCCAATATAACTGAGGACTTAATAGATTTTGCTGGTGATCTTTTGGAATTAATGTACGAATATGATTGAGTTTGATTAGCCGCACCACAAATAGGTAAGAACATAAGAATAATTGCTGTTACAACCTGGAAACAAGGTAAAAAATGACAAGAATTAGCTAGCGAAGAAATAATGATAAATCCTATAATTATAGAAAAATCTGAAGAAATGGTAAAATCTGAAGAAGCATGTTTGTCAGTACCAAACGTAATTGGAACAGTTAAAAGATACAAAAACATTACCGTAAAATACAAAAACATTGAATGATTTAAGAAAAAAAAGAAGCTAAAAAACTACAATGCATTTATTGTACAACATGAAATAGATCATCTGGATTGAGTACTTTTTGTAGACAAACTAATAGACGAACCAAAAGAATCTTTTTAAGCTTGAAAAAGATCAATAAATATTTATTAGTACATACTGTAAGTTAAAATGGCACCGTGTCAGAGTGGTCTAATGGACGGGTCTGCAAAACCTTGGTTCGCGGGTTCGAATCCCGCCGGTGCCTCCACTCTATGAACCAAGAGTATTTATCAGTTCCGTTAAAGAGCAAATTTGCTCTTTTTTTTAAAAATTATCTTTCTACAGATTTTTTTACTCTATTCATGATAGAAAAACCTATTCATTGCTCTTCTAATTGTTCTACAAGTATTAAATCTATTCATTCTTTATCACAATCATAATAAATACTAAATAATTTTTGTGCACAAATGATTAAATCTTTTTTTGATCACCAAGAAATAATTTTTATATTTTTTGATAATTTATTTAATTTGTTTTTATTTTCTTTTATAGTTTCTTCTGTTAACATTATAGCTATCTTTTCATTGTCAATTTTTAGATAATTATCTATTTGATCTAATTTGTTTATAATTTGGATATGAGCATCGGGAGAATAGTGTTTGTACATATTTCATGGTGAAATATTTGATATTTTATCACTATACTCTACTAAAATATTTTTGTTGTTTTTAAATAAAGAATCTAAATCTTCTTTTGTAACAAATCATGGACGCATGATTGTAATTTTATAAAAAACAGAACAATCATCTTTTCAGATTGGGTTACAAGAAAAGCTCTCATCTACCTTTAAAACAGTAGATTCTATACCAACATGACAGTTTCATCAATCTATAATCAATGGTAAATTATCTAAAAAATAATCATGAACCATCTTTGCTGATGTCGAACTTGGTTTTGTAGAAATATTTGCACTAGGAGCAGCTATAGGAAGTTTACAATGATTGAGAAAATCTAAAGCTATCTTGTTTGATGGTATCCTAATACCAACATAAGAGTTGGAAGAAACCAATGATGGTATGTTTTGTTTTTTATTTAAAAGTATTGTAATAGGTCATGGCATTAATTCATCTATAATTTTTTTTTCAATAGGATTTGATATAATTCAATATTTTGTAATCTCTTTTTTGTCTCAGACATGAACTATAAGAGGATTTTTTGCTGGCCTATTTTTTAACTTGAAAATTTTTTCCAGTGCATCTTTGTCCAAAGCATTTGCTCATAGTCAATAAACTGTTTCTGTGGGAAAAGAAACAATATTGGAACTTTCTAAAAGTTTTTTTGCATATTTAAATGTATCTATATTGGGTTTTTTTATATTATTCATAACGTGGTTAAAAATCATTACTAACTTAAAAAACGAAAAACAAAAAGATATTTTTTGTTAAACAATAATTAAAATTATTTATTCTCTTTCAGAATTTCTTTCTTTAAAGCGTATAACAATTGGTGTTCAAACAAATCAAAAACTCTGACGAATAGTATTTTCTATCCATTTTTTAAATGCAAAATTTGCTCTATCTTTTTTGTTGACAAAAGCAACAAAGGTTGGTGCATTTATATCAACTTGTGTAATATAATATAATTTACAAATTTTATTTTTTGGAAATCTTGGTGGTCTTTTTATCATATCTTTTGATATTACTTTATTTAATTCATTTGTATCAATTCTTTTTGTAGCTTCAGCAAATATTTTTGAAACAACACCAAGCATATCCTTTACTCATTTTCATTCTTTGGCAACTATAGGTATTATTGGTATATATTTAGCATAATCTAGATGTGCTTGTACCTTTTTTTCTATAAATTTCTTTTGCTTTGAGTCTAATAAATCCATTTTGTTTACTACTACAGTTATTGGTAATGCTAAGTTATTTATTTCTGCCAACAAAGTCATATCTCTGTGAGTCACTCATTGTTCTGCGTCTATCATAAAAACAATAGCTGGTCTGGCATATTCTAGCATTCATTTTACTTTATCATAAGCTATTTTTTCAATACCGTGAATACTTCATTTTTTTCTAAGTCATACAGTATCATAAACCTTGTACCTTTTATTTTGAAATGTAAATTCTCAAGTAATATAATCACGCGTTGTTCAAAGATAATCCTCTACTTTTGATAATTCTTCTCAAACTAAAAGATTTAACAATGTAGACTTACCAACATTTGGTTTTCAAATTATTGCTATTCAAATAGGAGTCTCTTCTTTTCATTTGTCAAAATCCTGAATAGATTCTTTTCAATCAAAATAATCTTCTATAAAATCTGATAACTGTGATATGTTAAATTCTTTTTTTGCACTTATTCAAATAATATTCTCAATTCAAAAATCATAGTAATCTGATATTGCTAAATCCAACTCACCAGTATTATAATTGACGTCTAGTTTATTTACTACAAGAACAACATCTTTTCTTTTATTGGACTCCATAATATACGAATATATACGTTGTTCTTTGGCTGTAATTCAAATAGTATCATCTATAACAAACAAAATAAGATCTGATTCATCTATTATTTTTTTTATAAAAATTCGTTCTTGATCAAATTCTTCCAAACCAGGACTATCAGCAAATTTAACTTTACCAATTTTGTTTAATATTATTTCATGATATAAAATATCTACAGTTGTACCGGGTATATCGGTAACTATAGCTCTAAATTGTCATATCAATCTATTGAACAAAGTGGACTTTCCTACATTTGTTGCTCATACTAAACCTATTTGAAACATCAATACTAGTTCAAAGTTTATAAAGTTTATAAAGTTAAAAGAATGATAAGGATTGAATATAAAGTTAATATTGTAGACTTTAAACCTTTGACTTTTAACTTGACCAATCTTAGTTTTTCTGTACTAAAAGTAAATGGAAAATATTCTAAATTTATTTGTAAGGTACGCTACACCGCACTACTGCAGGGCGCATCACGAGCGTACCCTATGGGAAAGAAATAAAGGCCTTAATTTTCGATTGAAAAAAACATTCACAAACTTATCTATAATTAATGATTTAAATTGAAAATTTTTTTATGAGGATATTAATTGTGGGAGCATTGTTGATAGCTTATTGATTACTAGCAGTATATAGTGTAAGTATACACGAATCTTTTACACTTACTTTAAAAATATTCGAAGATCCTACAAATTATTTTTATTTTTTTAGGCATTTAAGAAATATAGCTATAGCTATTATAATGGCACTGATTGCGTACAGAATACCAATTAAATTTTTTAAAAAACACAAAAATATAGTAATAATATCTATTTTAATTTTTTTATTACAATTATTGGTATTTGTACCTGGAATATGAATATCTTTAAATGGTGCTAGATGATGGATAGATATACCATGAATTCCAAGTATTCAGCCGTCAGAATTCTTTAAATTATGATATGTAATTTTTATGGCTGCATGGCTTATCAGAAAGAAGAAATCAATAGACAACGATAACCAGTTTATTATATCATTTGTAGTTATAAATGCTTTGTTTTTGTTTATATTTTTGTTAATCCCAGATCTTGGTAGTGTATTGGTTATGTGAGCTGTATGACTGACGATGGCTTTATATGCTTGAATGGACTGGAAAAAAATAGTATGACTACTTTTTGCAGGTGTAGCATGAGTAGTTGTAGTATGAAGCATAGCCTGAATGATGAATGATAGGTTTGCTTATATACAAAAAAGAATGACTTATTTTATAAGTTCAAATACTGATGAAGAAAGCAGATGAATTGGTCGACAAAATGAACAAGCACTTACAGCAATATGATGATGATGATTTATGGGTAAATGATACTGAAAATGATTACAAAAATTTGGTTACATACCAGAAGCTCAATCAGATTTTATTTTTGCGGCATTTAGTGAAGAAATGTGATTTTTCTGAAACATAATATTGTTATGATTATATTTTTATCTAGTATATTATGTATTGATAAAATTAGTACATGTACGTGATGAATACAACAAAATGTTGGCAATATGAATATTATCCTTAATTATAATACAAGCATTTATAAATATGTGAGTAAATTTAAAAATATTACCAAATACCTGACTAACACTACCATTTATAAGTCATGGTGGTTCAGCTTTGATGGTAAATATGATTGAATTAATTCTACTTTATAAGATTATAGAGAATAAGTAGTCCCCCTTTAAAGGGGAAAGACCTCCCGCAGCATTGCGGGACGGGAAAGAGTTTTAGTAGGCAATATTACTAACTTAAAACCCACCACCAAGCACTAAAAACTTTAGTGCATTGGTCCCCCTCCCTTCAAAAGGGAGGTACAAAAATCTCTTTATTTAAGAATATTAAAAGTATGAAAATATCTATAGACAAAAACAACCTATTGGTAATAGAAAACCCAAATATACCCAAGACAAAAGAATACTGTCACAATGTAAGTGGATATGAATTTTGTGATTTTGATAAAGGCTTGATAATTTACCACAAAAAACAATTTAAAATAATTAATCTAAAAGATCTGTGAGAAAAAATGTGAGTAGTTATGGTTTGAGAAAAAGATGAAGAATTAAATAATTTGGAATTGGATATAAAAAGTGTAGAAAGTGCATTGAAACTATTTGAAGGTTTTGATGAAGAAACAGGCAATAAATACTATTTCCTATATAAATTCAAAGAATCAGAATTAGAATTATTGAATAAAAATTTGAATAAACTTGATGTAAAAACAGAGGTAAAAAAAACTGAAAAATGAATATGTTGTGATTATTTGGAAGAAGAATTAGAATACAATCCTGCAAGTTTTTTGTTTGGATTAACTTTGGTTTATGGTGATTTTATGATCAAAAATGGAGATTTAAAATCTCTAAAAATCCAACTACCACTCTTTGGTAAGTACAAAGAAAATACAGAAGTATTGGATGAAGTAATCGCTACCCTTTCAGATAATTGAATCTTTGTGAAAAAAAATATACAAGAAACAAATGATGGAATAGTATATCAAATAACAAGTTCAGATTATGAACTGTTGCAAATCTTTGCACGCTTCTATGAACCTATTGAAAAATGACTAAAAATCAGTAAACATACTGATACATTCAAGATTAAAGAAAAATTAGTTGAATTTTTAAATTCAAATAAAGATGTTCCAAAAGAATGAAAAGCTAAGGTATTAGAAGAAATTGAAAACTGAATGATAAAAATACTGGTGAAATAAAATAAATATGTCATTTCGACTGTAGCATAGCGAAATGGAGAAATCCCTCTAATTATTATCAAGAGATTTCTCGATTCATTTCATTCACTCGAAATGACAAAAAATACTTAGGGGCATGG
>DATFJH010000014.1:0-8795 GCA_035269265.1 Candidatus Absconditabacterales bacterium | reverse complement strand
GTGGCAGCTAGAGGTTTAAATATGGAAAATGTTTGATTGGTTATAAATTTTGATGTGCCTATAGATGCAAAAAGTTATATTCATAGGATTGGTAGAACATGAAGAGCTGGTGCTTATGGAAAAGCAATTATGTTGGTTTCTCCTTTAGAAAAATCTTTGGTAAAAGACATAGAAAAATTACATAGAATAAATATTAAAGAATCTGATCATGGTATAGTGTATGATATTCATTGAGAATATGTAAAAATTCGTTTAAATAGATCTACAGATAAAAAGTGATGAAGAAGCACTCAAGTTTCAACCTCTAAGAATGTAAATCCAAACAGGAAACGTTATAGTGACAATATTAAGCCTTCAAAATTTAATCAGGATAAATGAGATAGATGAAATAGATGAGACAGGGGGAATAGTAAAAATTACAGAAGCGATAATTGTGCTGATAAATCTAGTAGAACTTCTAGTAGTAAATCTTCAGATGGTAGAAGAAGGTGTAGAAAAAGATAAAAATATTTTGAATAAAAACTTTGGAAAATATAGACATCTCCTAGTTAGGACGATGTTTTTTTATAAGAAAAAAAATGGGAAATTAATCCCATTTTTTATTTTTTGTATTGTGTTTTAATTAAGCTGGGTTTATTTGTACATTTATAGCCATTGGTCATTTTTTACCTTCACCTATGTCAAATGTAACAACGTCATTCTCTTTTATTGCTTCTTGTACTTCTGAACTATGAACAAAGTACTCTGTAGTTGTACCTTCTTCTGCAATAAAACCGAATCCTTTCTCTTCATTAAAAAACTTTACAGTACCTGTAGCCATTGTGGTATTAAAAAAAATAATAAAATTTGAGTAACAACTCAATAAGTATTATATGATTCGAATTTTGATAAGCAATAGATTTTATTTTGATAAAATAAATGTTTGTTTATGTTATAAAAATTTATTTTAACAAAGTTTCATTTTTTTCAAAAATAAATATCTCATCTATTTTTCCCTTCAATACTATGCTGATTTTTTTTGCTAATTTTAAAGATGGGTTGTACATTCATTTTTCTAAAAATCATATAGTAGCTCTAGTCACTCATACCTTATTAGCTAAATCTTCTTGGGTTAAGTTGTGTCTTGCTCTAAGTTCTTTGATTTTAGTTTTCATAATCTGGTTTGTTTTTAAAGATAAACAGAAAAATTCACATACTCAAAATCATTATAAACATAATAATAGATATTATAGCGTTTGTTGAAAGTTCAATAATATTCAAATGATTAATCCAAAACAGAATATTTATTGTAAGAAAGGTAATAAACCAAGAATATGATCAACTAACAAGTGCTAATTTTTTGATTCTTTCATCTTTTTTTATTCAGGCTCAAAATTTATTATATTTAAGTGTTGTTGTTACAACCAAAACCATTCATCAGACAACAAATATCAGACTTAACAATAAATTTGTTTCTAAAAAAATATCGTATATGGCTCATAAGAATATCAACAATAATCAAGCCAATATTTTTATGTTATAATATTTATGTTTATTCATAGTAATAAAAATTAAGAAAATAAATTATTCTCATTTTCTTTCTAATACATAGTTGGAAATTGATTTAACTATAATTCATCAAAACAAAGCTCAGGCCATAAAGTAATTTATTCTAATTTCATTTTGTAGTGCTCAAGCTATGAGATCATATAATATTCAAGAAACAAGAATTAATACCATAAACCATGCAGCATTTCTTTCTGAAATTGCTTCAATTTTGTGTTCTCTTTCGTCTCTATCTATAGTAAACATTATAGGTACAATATCTATCAACAATATCAACAACCAAACTACTGTTATTATTAATCTTATTTTGTCGTTCCAATCTCATGAAATATGAAAAATAAATAAAAATAAAATCATTATTCAGATATAAACCCATCATTGTCGTGTTTTGGGAGTTACTCACCATCAACCATACTTTCTTCTTTGAAACCGTTCTTTTTTTGCCAACATAATTATATTTAATATATAAAATAAAAATAAACTTTATTTTTTGTAATGTTTTTTTTACAAAATGCAATATATTTTTTACATTTTGTTGTGTATTTATTTCTTTATGATTAAAAAAAACTCTTTTAGTAAAAAGAGCATATTTTTTGTAATTTAACTGGAGATGGCGAGAATCGAACTCGCGTCTAAAAGACATAAATAATAACGTTTACCACAATAGTTTATTTATTAAGCCGTAGATTTAGTGTCTTTATAACTGGCAAATCCAAAAGCCAATAAACAGGCAATGGATTTTTTGTCATATCGACATTTGCTACAGAAGTAGCGATACCTACTTATGTTTCCGTCTACCTAGTAGGCGTCTAGTAGAACCGGTTGATACAATCGTTAAACTAAGCGTAGTTTAGAACGAAGGCGTTAGCTCTCGCTAACAAGTTTTTTGAGTTTGCATTTTTAGATGCTTGAACGATTATTTTTGATTCGGTACGCTCATCGAATAGTGGCAGTCATTAGATATGAGAATCTTTTATCGAAGCCTGTACATCCCCATGGTAGTTAAAAGTTAAAAGTGTAAAGTTAAAAGTGTAAAGTTAAAAGTGAATGTATACTTTATAACTTTAATGACTTTTTATTTTTTTAACTGGATTAATAATAATGATTAGTTGTTTTTTTTCAATTGAAAAAAAGGATCCTAGAAACTGGATCCTTTCTTGTGACTTGAAGTTTAACTCCGGATTAATCACGGGTTACCCACATGATTCTATTTTGTCACATAGAACCTCTTTAATAAGAGGTTAGAAAAATATTTAATATGTTTTTGTATTTTTTTATATAAAGATATATTTTTTTAAGTCAAGTTTTTTTTGTGTTTTTATTTTTTGTCAATTTTATAGTAACTTTTATGTTTTATTCTTTTGCTAGACTTCGTTTTTATCTGTATACTTATATTGAATTTTATTATTTTTCAATGATTATATGCAATTTTTTCAAAAAAAGATTAAAACTTTAGAAAAAGAGCTTTGAACAAATATTGAGTTATGACTTAAAAAATCTCAAGTAAAAAAGAAACAAAAAGAATATGGATTAAATATTTTGGTACACGAAAACAAGATAAATCCTTGGAGGGTATTTTTTGATCAATTTAAAAGTTTTTTAATATTGATTTTGATAATTGCTGCTGGTATTTCTTTTTTTGTTTGAGAAGCTATAGATGCAATTGTTATTATGTTGATTGTGGTACTAAATTCTGTGTTATGATTTGTACAAGAGTATAGAGCAGAAAAATCAATTGAATCTTTGAAAAAAATGGCAAGTTCAAAATCTAGAGTTCTTAGAAATGGTAAAGAAATATTGATTGATTCAAAGGAACTGGTAGTTTGAGATATTATATTTTTTGAGGCTGGGGACAAAATATGAGCTGATGCTCGTATTATTCAGGCGGTTAGTTTGGAAACTGCAGAAGCAGCTTTGACTTGAGAATCTTTGCCTGTGGACAAAAACACTGATCTTATAAAAAAAGATGTAGTCATATGAGATCAAAAAAACATGGTTTTTGCTACAACCGTTGTTACCAAATGACGTGGTAAAGCAATTGTGACTTCTATATGAATGGACACTCAAATATGAAAAATAGCTGGTATGATACAAGAAGCACCAGAAAAAGAGACAAATTTGCAAAAAGATTTAGACAAACTTAGTAAATGGCTTTGAGCTGTTGTTTTGATTATATGTGTTTTAATATTTTTGACTAATGTGATTTTTGGGCAAAATGGTTTACAAGAGGCATTTCTTATAGCTATAGCTTTGTCTGTGGCGGCGATACCAGAATGATTACCTGCTGTTGTGACTATATCTTTGTGACTTTGAGTCAAAAGATTGGTGAAAAAAAATGCACTTATGAGAAAACTATCAAGTGTTGAGACACTTTGATCTGTAGATGTAATATGTACAGATAAAACTGGTACTTTGACCAAAAATGAGATGACAGTCAAGAAATTATTTGTAAACAATCAAGAAATATGAGTAGATGGTGTTTGATATAAAATTGAATGATGATTTTCTGTAGATGCTAAAAATTATTTAGAACTTTTAAAAATATGATTGCTTTGTAATAACTCTGATTTAGATGGCAATAATATTATATGAGATCCTACAGAGGTAGCCTTGTTGGTAAGTGCAATGAAAGCTGGTCTAGATAGAAAAAAAGAAGAGAATTTGTTGGAATGGTATGATGAAATACCATTTGATTCTGATAGAAAGATGATGTCTTCTATATATAGCTTCAAATCCCCCTTACTCGACAAATCTGTCGAGTCTTTCCCCCTTATTAAGGGTGACACTTCTATACTGTTTAGTAAGGGAGCTCCTGAAGTAGTTTTGAAAAAATGTGATAGGATTTTGATTAATTGAAAAATTAAAAAATTAACACAAAAAGATAAAAAAAGAATTTTGGATAAGAATAATGAATTTGCTAAAGATGCTTTGAGAGTATTGTGATTTGCTTATAAAAACGTTGCAGCGTTGAAAAGTTGAAATGTTGAAACGTTGGAAGAGGATTTGGTGTTTGTAGGTTTGCAAGCGATGATAGATCCCCCTAGAAAAGAAGTAAAGGATGCTATTGTCCAGTGTAAAAAAGCTTGAATTAAAGTGGTTATGATTACATGAGACAATATTGTGACAGCAAAAGCTATAGCTAGTGAGCTTTGAATAAGTTGAGAAGCTATGGAATGAATTAGTTTAGAAAAATTAAATGATAGTGAAATAGAAAATTTGGTAAAATCGGTTTGAGTTTTTGCTAGAGTTAGTCCAAGACATAAACAAAAAATAGTAAAAGCTTTGAAGAAACACTGACATGTAGTAGCTATGACTTGAGATTGAGTAAATGATGCTCCTGCTTTGAAATATGCAGATATATGATTGGCTATGTGAATTACAGGTACTGATGTAACAAAAGAAGCTGGAGATATGATACTTTTGGACGATAATTTTGCGACAATTGTAAAAGCAATAGAGGAGTGAAGATGAATTTATGACAATATTAAAAAATTTGTTAGTTATTTACTTTCAACTAATTTTGCTGAGATACTAATTATATTTATATCTGTTTTGATTTGATTACCAGTTCCCTTGATAGCAATACAAATTTTGTGGATCAACTTGGTTACGGATTGATTCCCCGCCTTAGCTTTGTGAGTAGATCCAGCTAACCCAAATATAATGTCAAAGAGACCTAGAAAATCTGGTGTTAAAATAGTAGATAAAAAAATGTTGATTAATATTGTAACATTATCTTTGGCTATGACGATTTGATCTATTTATGTTTTTGTAAAAAATTATCACATTGATTTGGATCAAGCTAGGACATGAGTATTTGTATTACTTACACTTTTGGAGATGTTGAGAATATGGATGATAAGAGATGATTATGAGGTGCCATTTTGGTCGAATAAATGGCTTTTTGGTGCTGTAGGATTGTCAGTTTGACTTGTGATGTTGGTGGTTTATATACCATTTTTGGCACAAATATTTCAGACAGTTCCATTGAGTTGAGAAATATGGATGCAGATTTGAATTGTTTTGTTTGCTTTAATACTTATGTGAGTGCTTTTAAAAAAGCTTAAATATTTGCATAAAAAGAGGAAATAATGTATAATTTAATGAGTGTGGGCTAACTGCTATGTCATTTCGCTGTGCCTCGACTGGACAGCGGGTACTAAGTGATAGCGCATGGAGAAATCTCTTTTAAATAATTAAATAGATCTCTCGATTACTTCGGTAATTCTGCTGAATTCACTCGAGATGACAAAGGAAACGCTTTAATAAATAATAAATCATGAAAAGTTTGGATAATATTAAAACGATAGCAGATGATATAAAGACAATAACTATACAATGAGCCACAAATATTGCTATAGCAGCTTTTAGTATTATGAAATTGGAACTTAATACACTAGACTTCAATAATTTAGATGAGTTTTGTGATTTTGTATTAAAATGATCTAAAATGCTTATGGAAGCTAGAGGTACAGAGCCAATGTTGTTTAATTGAATGAAATATATGCTTTCAGCAGTTGAAAGTTGAAAGTGAAAAGTGAAAAGTGGTGATTTATCTTTGGAAGATTTACAAAAGATTGCAGTTGGTTCTTTGGATGAGTTTATGGGAAGGGTAGAAAAAGAAAAAAAGATAAGAAAAGATTTTGGAGCAGAATTAATCAATGATTGAGATACTATATTTACCCATTGTCACTCTAGTTCAGCTATATGAATATTTAAACAGGCACACTATTCTTGAAAAAATATACATGTTTATAATGATGAAACTAGACCATTATATCAATGAAGAAAAACATCAAAAAGTTTGGTAGAGGCTTGAATCCAAAATACTATGGTAACAGATGGTTCTTCTACTTTTTTTGTAGATAATATGTATGAAAATCATGTACATATAGACAAGGTAATTATTGGTTGTGATTCTATTAGAATCAATTGAGATGTTTTGAACAAGGTTTGAAGTTTTGGTATTTGATTGGCAGCTCATCATAGTAAGATACCAGTTTATATTGCTGGTAGTTTGATGAAAGTTGATGTAACCAATAATATTGAAATAGAAAAAAGATCTGCTAATGAAGTTTGGGAAGACAGACCAAAAAGATTGGAAATATTGAATTATGCTTTTGATATGATTCCTGCTGAGTTTATTACTTGAATTATTACAGAATTTGGAATTATTAAACCAAAAGATATCAAGAAAATGGTGAAAAAGCATTATCCTTGGATGCTGGAGTAGATATCTTTTTGTCTCCCTTTGTAAAGGGAGATGCCGAAGGCAGAGGGATTTGATTGAGCCAAGACTTGGTTTTTAAATCCTCACCCCTTTGGGGAGCTCCTTTACAAAGGAGCACAGTTGGTGTTTTATATATTAATATCATATGAAGAAAAAGACGTTTAGTGCAAAAGTAAAAAGAATTGATATAAATGTTTGAGATAGTTTAAATGTATTGTTGAACGAAGCTCAAGCATTTGATTTTGGTATTACTGCAGTAGATGATGTGACTTTGAGATATAAAACTAAAAACCCACTTAATCCCTCTTCTAAGGGGGACAATACTGAACAAAAAGAATTGGTGGTAAATGCTGATTTAACAAATGATTTGGTAGATTTTTGAGAAGTTTGAATAACAAAGGATATATATGAAAAATATAATTTAAAAGAGTGAGATATTATCTCTATATCAGCGGTAAAGACAAATCCAATTTCATTGAAAGCGATAAAGAAAAAACTTTTGGGAAATAAATTAAATGAAGAAGAAATAAAAGCACTTATGAGAGATATGACAGATGGTAAAATAAGTGATATTTTGTCTGCTTATTATGCTGCTTGTAGTTTTACTTATTCTAGTGACCAAGAAGAACTGTATTTAACAGCAAAATATTCAGCTGAAATGTGAGATATGATAAGATTTGATCATGATACGGCAGTAAAATATTGTATTGGTTGAGTCCCTTGAAATGAAACAACTATGATTATAGTTCCAATTTTATGATCTTTGTGAATTTCTAGTCCAAAAACCTTTTCTAAGGCAATAACATCTCCAGCAGCAACTTGAGAATGTGTTGAAGTACTCATGGATATAGAATTTTCTGTGGAAGAAATGAAGAAATTAGTAAGAAAAACAGGATCTTGTTTGGCTTGGTGAAAAAATTTAAAATTTGCTCCAGCTAATGATAAAATTATTAAAGTTTCATATCCTCTTCAGACAGAAGCTTATTCAAAAATAGCTGTAAGTATTATGGCAAAAATTTATGCTTGATGAACAAAATATTGTTTGATTGATCTGCCAGTGGGTGAATATTGAAAAATAAAAGATTTGAAAACAGCAAAAAGAGTTAGATGACACTTTGCGTATATATGAAAAAATTTATGAATGAAAATAAATGTAGATATTACAAATGCTGATGCACCAATAGGTAAATGAATTGGAGGAGTATTACAAGTTAGAGAAGTTTTGAGAATATTACAAAACAAAGAAAATATTTCTTTAGATTTGAAAAATAAATCAATAGAATTAGCTGCTAACTTAATAGAATTAGTATGATTAGCAAAATGAAAAAAAGCAAAAATCTTGGCTAAAAAACAATTAGAATCTGGAAAGGCTTGGGAATATATGCAAAAATTAATTAATAGTCAAAATTTTTTACACAAAAGAAAACCTGATAAAAAAAATGTGTCATATCTTTGAGTGATTGATTCTGAAGATTTGCCATTGTGAGAATTTAATCAAAAGTTTTTTTCAGAAAAAACTGGTATAATTAAAGAAATAGATGTGAATAATTTAAAAGAAATATCAAAAAAATTATGAGCACCTCTTGATAAAAAAGCTTGATTTTATTTGTATAAACAAGTTGGAGATAAAATTGAAAAATGAGAACTCTTGTTTGAATTATATTCTAGTGATAAAGATAGATTTTTGCAATGAGTTGAGAAACTTAAAAATCAAAAATTGTATATAATTTAAAAATTAGTTAAAAAAAGAGTTGTTAGACAAACAAACAACTCTGCTTTTATCCTCGTTCAATTTGATTGTAACCACCTTCTTTTTCTGTAAATTTTATAGTTATAATAACATATAAAAAGACAAAAACGAATAATAAGAAGATGAAACTTAATCCAAAAATCAAAATACAAAATAGAGTTTTCATATTATTATTTTTATGGTTTATGTTTTTTATGTATAAAAAATATAAAAATGCAAGTATGTTTTGTTTTTTTATAATATAAAATAGCTTCTTTTTTGCTTTTTTCA
>DATFJH010000013.1:0-12145 GCA_035269265.1 Candidatus Absconditabacterales bacterium | reverse complement strand
GAAATTATTGGAGATACCGCAAAAATAAGAATCTACAACAAAAACCAAAAACTTGCATTACCAATAAATATTGTTAATCCATTGGAAGAAAATAATTGATATATATATGTAATAAAAGACTGAGAACCAGAAATATTAAATATAAAATTTGGAGAAGTATGGTGAGATAAAATTGAAATAACCACACAAATACCAGAAAATATGGAAATAATAACAAACAATATATCTAACTACAATCCAAATATTCACGATTTAAAATTTGAAAACTAGAAATAAATTTTTGGTTTTTATCAAAAAAATTAATTATTAACTATAAATTATAAATGAACGAACAATATAACAAAATACAAAAAAAATTACTATGATGATTTTTCTGATTTTGGATAAAAAAACGAAGATTCACCTTTATATTGGTATGAATAATTGTTTTTTTATGAGTATCTTCTATGATAAGTATACCAAAAGAATCTTCTCCAGAAATTGATTTTTGAGTTGTTAGCATATCTACACTATACCAATGAGCTACACCACAAGACATAGACAACTTAATAACAAACAAAATTGAAAAAGAAATTAAAGATATAGGTTGAATAAAAAAAATTAGTTCAACAAGTAGTTCATCAATTTCAAATATAATGATAGAATTTGAAAATGATGCAGATATGACACAATCATTGGTAGACATAAAAGATGCTGTAGACAAAATCAACCTACCAAGCGACGCAGAGACACCAGTTGTACAAGATATTTCAGTAAATAATGAAATGATGTTTTCTGTATTAATTTATTGAGATCAAGATAAATTTTCTCAATTTTATCTAAAAGATAAATGAAGAAAAATAAAAGCTAATTTAGAATGAAATTGATCAATAAACAGTATAGATTTCGACTCCTCTATGGACATGTCATTGTGAAGCGTAAATGGAAATGGAGATAGTTTTTATGAAATAGAAGTTTGATTGGATAGACAAAAAATAGAAGAAGTTTGACTTAGTTTGGCACAAATTAGTCAAAACATAAAAAATCGAAATTCAAACCAACCATTGTGAACACACACAATATGAGAACTTTGATATGATTTTAGAATACAGTGAGAAATAAAAAATATTGAAGAATTGTGAGAGATACCAATACAAACAAACAATGGATATGTAAAACTCAAAGATATATCGAAAATACAAAAAAAACTAAAATCAAACAACATACAAAAAATGTGATCATACCAGCTATCATGACAAAATTATGTAAATCTTTTTTTCAACAAACAAGCATGAGACAACATATTTAGCTCATCAAAAACAGCAAAAGAATTATTTGAAAAAGAATTTGAAAAAACAGAATACAAATGATTGTCTTATGTAATTACTATGGATTTGTGAGAACTAATTAATGATGATTACAATACTTTGGCAAAAAATTGATTGCAAACACTAATTTTAGTGTTTATAGCTTTGCTAATATTTGTATGATTTAAAGAATCACTAATTGCCACAATCACATTGCCATTGGCCTTTTTTATTACATTTATTGTATTAAAAAATCTTGGACTAAGTTTAAACTTTCTTACAAATTTTAGTTTTATTGTAACCTTTTGAATAGCCATAGATACGACAATTGTCGTCATAGAGTGAGCACACGAAAAAATGAGACAATGATTTAAACCAATGAACTCAATATTATTAGCCGTCAAAGAATACAAAACACCACTAATAGCTGGTACTGCTACTACAATTGCTGTATTTATACCACTTTTAACATTACCTGGTATAATGTGAAAATTTTTGGCATATATACCAATTACAATATTTAGTACTTTAGTAGCAGCATTATTAATTTCTCTTACAATAAATTCCGCATTATACTACAAATTATCTAAACCCAGAAAGTATTTCAATTCCAATATATGAGATACAAAACATATGAAAAAGGAAAATAAAATATTATTAGAAGAAGATAAAAAATGAAAAATAGAAAAACCCGAAGAAAAAAAAGATAAACGTGAAAAAATATTAGATCAAATATCTTTACGATATTCTGAAAAGTTGTGACAAATAATTAATGATCCAAGAAAAAGAGTTTTAAGTGCTGTAATACCAATAATAGCTCTTGTTTTAAGTTTAATTTTTATATCACCCAATCTTTGATTTGAATTATTTCCAGAAAGCGACAATTGATATCTCACAATGGAGGTTAAATGACCAAGCTGAGCTACAAAAGAATATATGCAAAAACATAATAAAGACCTAGAAAAAATATTGTCATCTCAGCCAGAAATCAAGGTATATTACAACAACATAGCAGGTAATTCAATAAACACAAACATAGAACTATTTTCAGAAGATATAAGAAAAAAGAAAAAACTAAAAAGTAGTTCAGAATTGGAAACATATTTAGACAAAAACTTAAAATATTTACAATCAGAAGGTCTAGATATGGTTATAAAAGCAGAACAAAACTGACCCCCTACTTCAAAACCAATTTGAATAAAATTAATAGCAGATAATTCAGATATATTAAATACACTAAACAAAGTTTCTATAGAATTTGAAAACTATCTAAAATCTATTCCATGAACAAAAAATATAGAATCATCATCCCAAAAAAGCCCTGGTCAGTTTGTATATAAGTTTGATAAAACAAAATTAACTTTATTATGATTAAACCCAAATAATTTTGCATATGAATTGTTTTGAATAACAAACGGTATATCTGCATGAACAATTAAATGAAAATATGATGACCATGATATAAAACTATATATAGATGACAAAAAAGACAACATAAATCCACAAGCACTAAACGAAATAAATATAAACACAGCGGTTGGAAAAATTAATTTTGGAAATGTTAGTGATTATAATTTTGAAAAATCAATACAATCAATTTCTAGAGAAGATAATAAAATAACTATTTCAATATGAGCAGATATACAAGAATGAATCAAAGCAGATCAAATACAACCAAAACTACAAGAATTTGCAAAAAATTACGAATATCCAGAAGGTATAAGTTATTCTATGTGATGAGAAAATGAAGAAAATATGGATTTAATACAAGCAATTATGATAGCTTTTGTAGTAGCAATTATATTTATATTTGGAATATTAGTCTTACAGTTCAATAGCTATATTCAACCAGTAATAATTCTATATAGTGTGATGATCGGTCTACTTTGAGCCAATATTGGTTTACGAATAACAAACCTTTCCTACAGCCTTATGTTTGGTATATGATTTATTGCTCTTACCGGAATTATAGTAAATGATGCAATAGTCTTATTGGATAGAACCAATAACAATATTGAAAAATGAATGGAAAAGGCTGATGCCATAAAAGAAGCAGGTAAGGCAAGGTTACAACCAATAATATTAACTACATTAACCACGTTTTTATGATTAATTTCAATAGTTTGAGATCCAATGTGGAAACCCCTAGCTATTACAATAATGGTATGAATAATTTTTTGATCTGCAGTCACATTATTTGTTATACCAAATATATATTTTGACAAAGAAAAAATAAGGCACACCTTTAGAAGATCAATACTTAGATACCTAATATTGTTGATTATACCAGTATTAATAACGATAGCTATTATGTTTATTTTGATGATACTAAATATATCTACATCATGAATATTCACTAGTTTAATAATTGCTATATTTATATGATTTGGTGTATGGTATAGTTTTTACACAATTCATGCTCGATCTACAAGCTGACAAACTATAATCCAAAAAATACTCGGTCTAAAAATATTAAACATCAATTGAAAAATAATGACAGAAAAACAAGCTACAAAAAGATTTTTTACTACAATACTTGTTTTTATTTGACCTATGTTAGCAGGACTTGTTGTCTGATGAATAATATCTTTATTATCAAAAGAAATTTGAACTAAGGTATGAATTTTTATAAGCTTGATATTATATATGATAATTATGACAAAAAACCTAATATATATGCAAGATGAAAACAAAAGCATTACAGATATAGTTTGCAAAACAAAAACAACAGACAAAAACCTATCTGAATAAAAAACAATAATATAATTTATTAAAATAGCCCTGGCAATAAATCACCAGGGTTTTTTAAAATACAGCTATCATTCCCACGCAGGACTCTTTAAACACGACTGTTTATAGAATCTCTTCATCCAAAACAACGACAAAACTCCTTTTAAAAATTTTAAAAAAACCTATATGATAAAATAAGACGCTAAAGCTTCCAAAAGAAGTTTAACATGGTTTTATATGTTTACCCCGCAGAATTAGAGTGGCATGTAAGTATTTAGTTATTTAGAAATTTCTATATATTAATAAAAAGCTAAGACTATTCTCAGCTTTTATTTTTTATTTAAGAATTTTTAAGCTTTTTCCACAATTTTTCTTGCTCTTTACTAAGTCTTCTTGGTATTCTTAGGTCAGGCACAACAAACAAATCTCACTTTTTTGAAAACATACCAGAACTACCAAATCATTTTCCACCAATTCTTATCTTGTCATCTATCTGAGTACCCTTTGGTATCTTTATTTTGATTTTTCCACTTGGATGTTTTATTTCATATTCTCATCACAAAACCAAATCATAAATAGATACTTCTTGATTTACATATATATCATCACCTTTTCTAATATAATTTTTATCTTCTGCTACATGTATTTGTATATACAAATCTCATGCTGGCATACCGTTGGATCATTCATCTCATTTTCCACTATATTTTAAATATACATCACTTTTTATTCATGCAGGTATCTTTATCTCCAATATTTCTTTTTTTTCTTCTAATCATCAATTTCAAAGTTGTTTTCAATCTTTAAAGTATACACTACCACTACCTCCACATACAGGACATCAACTTTGAGTCTGCATTACACCAAAAGGAGATTGTACTTGTTTTGTTATCCTCCCAGATCATCCACAATTATCACAAGTCTTTTTTTCAGCTCATTGTACTATTTTTTTACGAGTATAAGAAATTTTCTTTTTCGTTCACAAATATGACTCATCAAAAGTAATTGTAACTTTCTTTTTTAAATCTGCTCATCTTCTAGGTCATCTAGACTCTCATCCAAATCATCCACCAAAAATATTTCAAAATATATCTCACAAATCACCAACATCAAAACTTGCTCATCAAGTCTGAAATCAACCAAAATTTCATCATCATCCAAAACCTCCAAATCATCATTTTCTAAAAGAATCATATTGTTGTCTTTTTTGTTTATTTCATATAACTTGATTAGCCTCGTTTACTTCTTGAAATTTTGCCTTATCTCATCCCGCCTTATCCGGATGATACTTTACAGCAACTTTTCTAAAAGCTTTTTTTATTTCATCTTCTGTAGCATCTTCAGATACTCACAAAATTTCATAATAATTCTTTTTGGGATCAAAATCCATTCAAATAAATTAAAATTTAAAAATTAAAAGTTATCAAGTTTTAATAATAATTAACTTGATAATCTTTTATAATCTCTTCGTAGCACGAAAAAGATTGTTGTGCTATATTAATAAAAAATAATAAAAATGCAAATTTATTTTAAATATAAAAACAAACCAAAACTTGACTTTTATTTTTTTTTAAATATAATTTAAAAAGATTTATTAGTATTATATTAATAGAAAATGTGAAAAGCAAAAAACATAGCAACAGGACTTATAATGACTTGAGCCATTTTGGGTATAAATGGACAAGATATTTTTTCACAAAATATAGAAAATAGTAATAATAAAGAAAATATGGTAAATATACAAAACGATACCTCCAAAAAATTAATTTGATTAGATCAGTATGATTATCAAAAAATGCTTAATATAGAAATATCGCTCCTCTCTCCAGATGCTATTAAAAAAGTAATGCTTGAGGGAATTAATGAAATAAGAAAAGAACATAATTTACCAACATTAAAATACAATATTACTTTAGATAGTATCGCTTGAGGATTTTCTAAAGAAAAAATAAATACAAATCGACGAGAAGATAAGTTTTGTCATTTTGATAATAAAAAAAAGTGACCCTATGAAAGAATTTTAGAAAGTAATTTAAGAAACAAACTAATTTTGACAAAAGAAAATTTAGAAACAAAATGAGTAGAAGAAAACCTATCAACAGCAAATAGCAATATAAAAAAAATACTAGAATCTTTAATGAACAGCAAAAATCACAAAGACGCAATACTTTCAAAACATATAAATTCTATAGGGATAGCCTATAACAAAGAAGCAAATATTGTAGTTCAATTGTTTGCAAACATAAAAAAGTAATAAAATATTATTCTTTTATATAAGACAATCTTGTTTTAAAACCTATATTTCTTTCACCAAAAACATAATTAGGCTTTATGTCGTATTTTCAATTAATAATTGATTTAAAAACTCTATCGTTTTGTATAGCATTAGACAAAAATGATAAAAACCTATTTTTTATCAAAAGCTCTTGTGCATCTTGTTGAATATTTTTATCTGACCTATTGGTTGCAAAATCAGAAACATCAACCGTTTTCATAAAAGTATTTAACAAACCATTAAATTTTTCTAAATATATAGACTCTTTTTGTTTCCACTCATCTACAGACTTATTATATTTCTCACGAGAATCATAAGTCCATCTATCTGGTTTTTTTGGAAAACTAATTTTAGATCTAATTAATTTATCAAACTGTGTTTTGTAGTTTTCATTTTCACTTATATACTCTTCAGGATTAGTAAATATAGTTTTATCTGCACCAATAATTACATCTATTGGTATTGGTCTAAGCTTTGTATTTTTTTCTGCTCTTAATAAGCTATTAAAAAAGTATTCCGTATCAAATTTTTCTTCTTGAGAAAGTCCATATTTTCAAAGATCTTTTCAAAAATCCAAACCATTGTCGTATATAGAACCAGAAGCTGTAATTTCTTCCGGTGGACCTGAGGTTATTTCTCAATTTTTCAAATATAAATTAAAATTAATTTCATCATATCATCATTCTCAATATTTTTTTGATTCTGTATTTACTGACATATTCCATCAAGAATATTTTTTAGGAATAATTAATTTATCATCCAAAACTTTTATATCAGAAACATCAGTATTATTTTTCATAACAAATCAATTTTCTGTATATTCTCATCAAATAATGATTTTTTTATTATTTTTTTCTAAAACAAAATTTATACTTCATCATCAAATTCAATCTTTTACATCAATTCATTCGGGCTTTATTGATATTTCCATATCGCTAGATAACGGTCAAAAGCTTATATAGTTTTTTTGCTTATTTTTGTTTTTAGAATAAAACCACTCTCATCTTCATAAAGAAGGCTCTCATCATATTCAAGAAGTACCCGTTAAATCTCATGTAGCTATAGACCTTGAATTGGGCATTGGAGGAACAAGGTCTCAATTTTTAAAGAAAGCAGTAAAAACATCTAAGGCTTGATCTTTTCTTCTCCACATCAAATTATTACTAAAAGATTTTACAACTCAAAATGGCAAATCTTTAGATCAAACTGTTGTTCACTTAAGAAGTAATTTATTAACTTCCTCATAAGTTCAAAAATACTCCCAATATCAAGAAGAGTTTTCAAAACCTACCTTTTTATCTTTTAAATCATCAGGAATCTTCTGAACAGAAACAATTTTGTGTGCTAAATAAAATTTTTGAAAATCAGACAAATTATATATTTTTTGCATATCTATATTATCTTCGTTGGGAAAGATTTCTTTTAATATATTTTTTACGGCTTTATTAGGATAAACCATCCTATTACCAACATCAATTGGATCAAAATTAAGTCATAGTCACAAATTATCCAATGCTTTATCAAAAGAAGTTCCTAGAGATTCTGTAGTTTGAGAAAAATCTATATCTTCAGAATTTTCAATCAAATCCAATTGTCAATCAATTTCTTTTTCTATCTCTTCTACAGAACTAATCTGTTCTTGTTGTTCTATTGTCATAATAGTTAATTAATTAATAAATAATTTTTATATCTGATCCAAAAGACTATCGGGATCTTCTTGAACTCTTTCTTTTCTCTCCTCTTCTCTTAATTTATCCAAATATTTAACAGTACTTTCAAACTTATGTAAATCATTCTCTACATTTTTTTGTTTTATTTTTTCTATAGACACTTCAAAGTCTTTATAAATGTTTTCTAATAAAACTTCAGACACCTTATCTTGTTTTTCCATAAAATCAAAAATCATCAAAGCTTGTTTGTTTCATCTATCTTTTAAATTAGTAATTATGTTGATTGCTATAGTATACTTGTCTTGATAAGACAAAGCGTTAAATTTTTGTAATTTATCTTTTAACATTTCTTTATTTCAAAAAAATATAAATCTTTACTAACTAAATTATAAACAAAAAATTTATAATATAAAAAAAATGCCAAATTAAAACAACACACGACTTGACAAAACTAAAAAAAACAGAACTTAGTCTTTTTTTAATCATTTAAGCCCACAAGGTACTTTTTTGATCACAAACAAATAAAAATTTACACCAAAAAATACCAAAGCCATCACCACAAAAATTATTATTTTATTTAACCTATTTGCAGATTGCATCAACATCAATATCATCATCACAAAAGACCATATCCACACAAAAGCCCTCACTTCTGATCTAGTTCGTTTGAGTCACAAAAGCCTATGGTGTATGTGAGTATAATCTCATTTCATAGGATTTTTTTTCATTATCAAGATCCTATATACTCAAACCCATACAGCATCAAATATCACTAGTGATAATGCAACTACCAATGTTCATATTTTTGCTCATCCTACTACAGACAAATAAGCTAAACTGAAACCAAAAAACATAATTCCCACGTCTCTCAAAAGTCACAAAGGCTTATATTCAAATATTGTAGAAATTAAACTTACAAAAAACAATACAAGCGACAAATTGGAAACCATCACAAGCACATCCCAATTGTTAAATTCAGTATAATATCTCATTACTACAAATTTTATCAAAAGAAATATTGTAAGAAATCATATTGCGCTCACTCCACTAGCTTGACCATTGATCCCATCAATTCGATTGATTGCATTGATACAAAGCATAGCCCATACTACAAAAAATATTACAAAAATATATTGTGGAATTTGCCAAACAAAATCTCAAATTAATAATTCTTGTCAAATTCATATTCATCATATATATACAGCTAATATTGCTCATCCTATATGTGCCAACAATCTTACTATCTGCGGTATTCTAAATTTTATCCTCCCCATATAACCCAGCTCTTCAACCAATTCTACCAAAAAAATAGGCAATACTCACAAAATTAATCACAAAAAAATATTGTCTCCAAGTATTTGTGGAAAAAAGAACCATATTGCAAACACAAAACTTATATAAGCAAATACTCACATCAAAGTAGGCACTGGTCATCTAACTCATTTCAAATCTGCTCCAGGTCTATCCAATATCCCAAATTTTTTAAACAAAAAATGTCACACAGCAAAAATAACAAAGATAAACACAAACAACAAAATATAAGTCATTAGTTCTATTGAGAATAATAAAAAAAAATCAATATCAGAATAAACAATAACTCATTTTTTGCAAACAAAAAAAACTCCGATAAATATATCAGAGTTCTAATATTTTTTTCTTTCAACAAATCACAAACTTAAATTTGGTAATAAACAAAGACCGAAGCTAAAATCATTAATACATAATAAATATATGCAAAAATATTTTTAACTTTCTTGTTAGCCGCAAACGCCGCAACCGCAAACGCCGCAACCGCAAACGCCGCAAACGCAACCGCAAACGCCGCAACCGCAACCGCAACCGCAAACGCAGCCGCAACCGCAAACGCATTATCAGATTTTTGGAATAAAATCATAGCGATCATTCCAAGTAGTGCAAACAAAAACCACCAAGAAAACACTCTGTCTTGTTGTCTTTGATAAGGTTCAATATACAAGACTTTGTTTCCTTCGAGATAAAAGTATTCATAATAATCTTTTGGTGTATAAAACAAAATAAATTTGTCATATATACCTTTTGTCTTTGAAACAAACCTTTCTAATTCTCCATCTTTCAAAAGAATAGAAATTTCGCTTTCTGTTAAACTTGGAATGTTTTCTTCAAAAAGCAAATCAATTTGTTTTAAATTTTGTTGGGTCTTTTCAACCACAACATTTGTGTCTTGATCTACAAGAAACGTTCTTTTGTTTTGTGAAAGAACTATGCTCGATATGAGCAACATAATAATTAACAATAAATTTTTCATACTTTTTTATTTTTGTTAGACTTTTTATTTTTTTTACCAAAAGTAACTATACGCATTAAATATCAAAAGTCAAGTTTTGTTTACTTGAAAACTAAAGATATTTCAACATCAGAATAAACAATAACAAAAATTTTACAAAAAAAACTCTGATAAAAATACCAGAGTTTTGGTGGTTGGTTTTTTCAAAATTTATAAAATAGATATTTTATAAATAAAAATTATCTACTAAATAAATACAAAAAAATTACCTTACGAAAAGTTATTGTTTCATAATCATATATTTCAAAAGAAGTTGGCATAACATCGTTATGAATTTTTTTGTCGACAACTATTTGAATCTTTTGAAAAAGATTATCATGGGTATATTCTCCATATATTAAGTCATAATCTATGTTTAAAATATTAATTAACCATTTAGTAAACTTTCTTAATAATTCGAGGTTTTCATACAAAAAACCAACTAGAGCGACAAAGAAAAAACTAAACAGCAAAATAATTTCAAACAAACGTCCTAAGCCAATAAATAAGGATAGAACAAAAAGACTAAATATAAAACAAATAACCAACCATCTAACATACAAAATTGGCTTTAAAACTAAACCCAATAAAAATTTAATTGTTTTTTTCATAATTTTATTTTTTTGATTTTTATTTTACAACTTTATATAGTTGTTTAAACAAAAGTCAAGTTTTGTTTTAGAATCTACTTTATTTCTTGAAAACTAGAATTGTTTCTACATACTAATAATATATAAATTTATTATTTCATAAATTATGAACTTTAAACTATTAACTAAATAAAATGGATAATTTAAACAACCTAGACAACCAAACAAAAGAACTCAAAGTATTTTTGGCAGATATAGCTCCCAAGACACTTCCAAAAGAAATATTGTGAGATAGAATGGCAGAACTAGAAAACCTAGTCAATACTTTTTGAGGTTTAGTAATTTTAACCAAACTTCAAAGAAAAGATCAACCAGATTTACAAACATACATATGAAAATGAAAGTTAGAAGAAATCATAGAAGAAATGATTAGAGTTTGAGCAAATCTTTTGATAATTTGAAACGTATTAAAACCATCGCAATTGTTTAAAATCAACGAAAAACTTCGTCAAGCAAGCGAAGAAGCATGACTAAAAGAACCAATAAAAGCTCGAGATAGGATAGATTTGATACTAAAAATATTTGACAAACACGCCAACAGTGTAGAAGCAAAATTACAAATAGAATTGGCTGCCATAAAACACATGTGACCCAGAATTTTTGGTATGGGAATGGAACTTAGTAGACAATGATGAAGTAGTGGTAGTGGATGATGAGCCACTAGATGAATATGAGAAACCAATACAGAAAGAATGAAAAGACACTTAAAAGATAAACAAGCAAAAATTAGAGAAAAACTCAAAGAATTTGAAAAAATGAGAAATCTTCATAGACAAAGCAGACTAAAAAAATGACTTCCTATCATATGAATAGTAGGATATACAAATGCTGGTAAATCATCACTTTTAAACATTTTAACAAAAAAGTGAGTACTAGCTCAAAACAAACTTTTTGCCACGCTATGAACAAACGTAGGAAAAATGTTTGTTTTTACAGAACCAGAAAAATGAATATGACAAGAAATTTTGTTAAATGATACTATATGATTTATTCGTGATCTTCCACCAAAACTTATTGATGCTTTTTCTAGTACGCTAGAAGATAGTATAGAAAGTAAATTTTTACTGCATATCATAGATGCTTCAGACCCTTTCGTACAAGAAAGAATCAATGTAGTAAATGAAATATTGGACGATATTTGAGCAAATCAACCTAGACTTATGGTATTCAACAAAATTGATCTAATTGATGACAAGAAACTAAACGAAATAAAACAAAACTACAAAGAATTT
>DATFJH010000012.1:0-4499 GCA_035269265.1 Candidatus Absconditabacterales bacterium | reverse complement strand
GCTAGTGGTTCGTTGTGTCGAGTAGTAGTCAATATTTTTGTTTTTTCTCACAATACTTCTAAAAATTTTTCCTCTCATCAAATTCTATTTAAAACCCTCTTGTAGATGCTGATTCGTTGTTCTGTAATTCAATTTTTGTCTTTAAGTCCTGCAATACCCAGCTCTTTTCTTTCTAGTCTTAGTCAATAACAAAGATGGTGTATTATATCCATAGTATTTTCTCATGTTTTTTGAAAATTTACAAAAAATACATCGCCTTTTCATGATAGCTTAAATCATAATTCTTCTTTTACGATGAAATCTTCATTATTTGATTTGAATTGAAAGAGCATTTTTACTTAACTTCTTATAAAGAGGTATGTCATTTCGACTAAATGAACAAAGTGAATGCATGGAGAAATCTCTTATTTAATAAATAGATCTCTCGCAAGGTAGAACTTCGGCAATTCTGCCCAATAAAACTCGAGATGACAATGTGTGTGACTATTTTCTTTGGTAAATTACAAAATCTAGTTCCTCGTGTTTTTCTCTAGATATTTCTATAAAATCTTCTTCGAATTTTGGAAAAAACGTATCTCCTTCGTACTCTTTTTTTATCTCTGTAAGGTAAATTTTGTTTGCTAGTGGAAGAAATTGAGAATAAATATTAGCTCATCATATTACAAAGATTTCATCATTTATACTTTTTAATTTTTCTTGTAGTTCTGTTATGCTATGGAATATTTCTACTCAATCGATTTGAATATTTTGCCTAGTTAGTACTAGATTTCTTCTGTTTGGTAATGGTCTTCATATGGAATTATAGGTTTTTAATCACATTACTATTGGATGTCCATTTGTAGTTTTTTTGAAATATTGTAAGTCTTCTGGATAATTCCAAGGTAGCTTATTATTTTTACCTATTGTTCTATTTTTAGCCATTCAGGCTATGAGTGAAATTGTCATAGTGGTATAACATTAGTAAAGTAAAGATTTATAAAGACCACTCCTTTTATTCCTCTCCTCTCAGGAGAGGAGGACTATAGTATCTCAGATACCAGTATGCTCCTCTCCTGAGAGGAGAGGGAAGGGAGAGGTCAAGTAGAGGAATGGAGTTATATTTCTCAATATTTAAACTCAATTTCTCATTCATCTTTTCCATCTTTTTTTATAAAGAAAGTTCATTGTTTATCTAGGGTAATTTTGTCTAAATCGTAATCTCATATACTTATTCTCCTAAGTTCTGTAAGAATTCATCAGGTTCAAAATTGTTGTCATAATCGATATCAAATGGATCTAATATATGTTCCAGATCATACATTTAATCTTAATTTTAAATTAGGAAAAGAATATTCTATTATTTCATATCAATTTACTTTCATTGTTTTGTTTTCTATTTCTTGTATTCAATTTCTAGCCAATTCATACAATTTTTTTCATTTTTTTTTCTTGGCACTAAATGGAGTTAGTGGTAATTCTCCATAGGGTATGATTGAGTCAAGTTTGGATTTTATTTCTTTCAATGTTGGGGCTGGGATTTGTTTGTTATGAATTTGAACCCCCTGTATCCCCCTTCAAAGGGGGATTATGTTGTATTCTTCGAAGTATTCTCGATAATCTAGGTCTCGTGTGTCAGAATTTTTAGAAAAATCAATTGTAGTAATATATGACTTATCCAATCAAGTTAGTTCATGCAATTTTTTTGTGTCTTTGTCTGTTCATATCAACAATAATCAAGTAGCCATAGGATCTAATGTTCAACTATGACCTATTTTTTTTTCTCATAATTCTCTTTTGAGTGCACGAATTATATCAAAGCTACTTATTCATTTTGGTTTATCTGCAGCGATTAACATTATAGTTAAAAATCAAAAAATTAAAATTTTATCAAGTAATTTGTTTTTATTCTTGAAAACTTTATACTAAAGACTATACTTCTTTCAACTGATTAATTTTAGTTTTAATTTATTTTTATAATGGACTCGGTCACGATATTGGTTTTTATTTTGTTGTTTTTTTTATCTGCATTTTTTTCTGGAAGTGAAACGGCTTTTATGTCTATTCCAAAGCACAAAATTGATGCATTTTTAAAACAAAAAAAGTTTGGAGCAAAGGAACTAAGTAAATTAAAATCTGATAATGATAAATTATTAATAACTATATTGATATGAAATAATTTGGTAAATGTATTTACGGCATCTTTTGCTACCAAAATAGCTTTAGATTTAGCTAGTGGTTTTTGAACAGCAGAAAGTATTGCCATATGAATTGCTACCTGAGTTGTTACTTTGTTTATTTTATTATTTTGAGAAATTTTTCCAAAAACTTGGGCTACTCGTAATGCTGACAAAATTGCTTTATCAGTATCAAAAATATATATATTTCTTACTTATTTACTTTATCCCATAGTAATTGTTGTAGATTTTTTAATGAAAAAATTACAAAAAGATGCTAGTTTGGATGATGTAACAGATGAAGAAATAGAAGCATTTATAGATATGTGAAAAGATAGTTGAATTTTTGAAAAGTGAGAATATGAAAAAATAAAAAATATGTTGGAGTTTTATGAGATTACATGTGAGGAGGTTATGACTCCTAGAATTAAGTTTGATGCTTTAGATTCTAGTATTACTGTAAATGAAGCTATTCAAAAAATGTTTGAATTTTCACATTCACGTATACTTGTTTATAATTGTGATATAGATCATACAGAGTGGGTTGTTACACTAAAAGAACTATTATTGGTTAAAAATAAATGAATGTGATCAGAAACTTTGGATAAATTATCGCTTAGTCCTGTTATTAAAGTTCCTTTAACAAAACCAATTCATTCTGTGATGGATATTTTTAAAAAAAGGCACAAGCATATAGCTATAGTGATTGATGAATATTGAGGTGTAGCTTGATTAGTTTCTTTGGAAGATGTAGTAGAAGAGGTTTTTGGTGAAATACAGGATGAAACAGATAAGGAGGTTGATCCTATTAGATCAGAGTGAGATGGTTCTTTTGTTTTTCAATCTGAAGTTAGGTTTGAGGAGATGCTTAGGATTTTTTCTTTGGATTTTGAAGATTTATGATTAGACAAAAAAGAGTTTGATTGAGAAACTTTGAGTTATTTTATTATAAGTAAATTAAAAAGATTTCCAAAAAAAGGAGAAGAATTTTCTTTAAAAATAAATAAGGAATGAAAAAAACCTTTTTGAAAATTATATTTTAAGGTTATTAGTGTGAGTAAGAACATTATATGAGATATAAAAATATGAATATATAATAGATAATAAGCTTTACATTTTGTTGTTATTTGTTTAAAAATATTTAAAATAATTTTATTAAATTTTTAATTTATAATTTTTGTGATGGTAAAGATAGATACAGCTAAAGTGAAAAAGTGAATGGTTTTGAAAATAGAGTGAAAGTTATATAAGGTAGTAGATATATGACACACTCATATGGGTAGGTGAGGTGCTACTGATACCTTTAAAGTGAAAGATATTGTAGCAGGTAAAACCAATGTTTTTACATATAATGCTGGAACTGTTTTAGAGCAAGCAGAAGTTCAAACTAATATGGCAATTTTTCTTTATGAGGCTGGTGGTTCTTATACGTTTATGGAAAATGATACATGAGAAATGTATGAATTAGAAAAAGAAAAAATTGATGATGTGGTAGATTATTTAAAAGAAAATTTAGATGTATATTTGATGTTGTTTGAATGAGAAGTTTTATGAGTTATTTTGCCAGCTACAATTTCATATAAGATTACTTCTACTGTTCCTGGTATAAAATGAAATAGAGCTCAGTCTGGCACAAAACCAGCCACAATAGAAACATGATTAGAAATACAAGTACCATTACATAAAAACGAATGAGATATTGTTACTGTTAATACTTTAACGGGAGAAGCAAATTAATAATTTTATTTAAAATATTATGTGAGTTGTCATTCCGAATTGTTCTAATTTCCGAGGAATCTAATTATTAGATCTCTCACAATAATACTTCGGCAATTCTGCCGAATAAACCTCGAGATGATATTTTTTTAATTTTAAAAATATATTTATGTGTGGTTTTATTTTTAAATTTATTTTTGTTCTTTTTTTCGTCTTTCTAATATTAGCATTGCACTGACCGTATCTTCTGCTACGTTTTTTTTGAAATTGGATACTATTTCTCAGGATTGTACGCTAGTGTAATCTTCTTCTACTGTATCTATTTCAATTTTTTTTGTATCTATAATATATTCTAAATTTTTTATAAAATCTTTAATTTTTTCTTGTATATTTATTTGTTTTTTTGGTCGTCAAATAACTATTTTTTTGATGTTGTGTCTTTGTACTATATCTCACATATTGAAATAAATCATTTGATCATTCATTAAATATCATATTGGAAAAGATATGCTTTGATCAAAAGGGCTATAAGCCAATCATATATATTTACTTCATCGATCTATTCATAATATGTTTTTAGTTTTTATTGTCATTTTTTTCCTATTATTGGTTGAATAAAATATTTGGCTT
>DATFJH010000011.1:0-9504 GCA_035269265.1 Candidatus Absconditabacterales bacterium | reverse complement strand
CAGAATGATTAGATTCCGCTATCGAAGCTGCGGACGAAAAGATTATCGCAGAATTTAAGACAAAAGCAAAGGCAATTATAGAAAGAGAGATAGGATATAGGGAGAATAAAGAAAAATATGAACAAAAAATTATAGATTTTGTAAAAGATCAATCTCAAGGTAGAGAATGATATCTAGAGATTCCATATGATATGGTCATAGAAGCCAAAAAAGCAAAGATTGGAGATATCGAAAATTATTTATTTAAATATGAAAATGACAAAATTGTCGCCATATCTACATGATATCATATCAATGATTCCTTAAATTTTGACAAAACAAATATTGATATTGATTATGAGGCTTTATCTCCATTGCGTGAAAATATTAGTGAACAAGAAAAACTTATAGTAGAAAAAGTTTCTTCTTCTCATGATAGATTGGAAAAAATTAGATCTTTGCAATCTAATTGGCAAAAACTTACTAGTTCTCAAAAAGATGATCTTGGTATCCCAGTAGAAATAGAAAGGCAAATATCTAAGAAATGGCATGATCGACAAGATATAGAATGATCGTTGTTGTATCTTAGTCCATTGTCAGCTCAAAGTATTTTACAAAGTAAGCGAGAGGAATATTATAATTATTTTGAAGATACCTATATTGGTATTATGGCTACAGTTTCTCAGTTTACTTGGGGAGACAAAATGTGAAATATTGGCCATATGAATAGTGCGTTTGCTTGGTCTAACGCAAAAATTATTGATATTGATCCATCAAATAATGAATTGTTTATTCCCAATAATATAGAATTAGAAGATGATGAAAAATACTTTTTATTACATTATATCAAAAAGACTAAAGATGAAGAAACTGGTAAAACAGTAGAAGAGCTTTTGAAATCTACAGATGATAATGAGATAAAAAAATGAACATGGATGTCAAAACAAATTCTCATATCAATACTTGAATCTGAGACTATAGTATTTACAGAAAATTGAGAGATTAAAAGAATCTGATGTAATGTAGATCCTAAAGACGAAAGAATTACAGATGGTAAGATGTGATATTGGCAAGAACCATATACAGATCCAGAAACATGACAAACTTATGGAGAAAGGTATCGGGTAGCGGTTCAGCCAAGCACTAAATCTACCAAAGTAATGGAAGAGAGAATTAGGTTCCATCTTTGAGAAGGTTCAATAACTTCTTTAAATCAATGACTTGATGAGTTAGACACAAATTCGTTAGAAACCAAAAATCAGACTATTAGAAAAGTTTCTGAATCAGAAGAGTCTGGTTATAAGAAAATAGATGATATGACTGCAAATATAATATCTACAATAGAAAAAGTAGATCGAGCAGGTAGGAGATGAGATCCTAAATTTTTAGCTTATTCTGAAAAAGTAACAGAGACAGAAGTCCCTGGTAAGTTTAAAAGTCGAGGTACTAGTGTAGATATCACTGTATTTCCTGGTGAAGAAAAAGAAGTTAGGTGATTTACTATAGATACATGATATGCAAAAATAGCTGGACTAAATATAAAATTCAATAATTTACAAGAGGCATTTCGTTTTGCAAATATTATCAATTGGATAAAGTGACATTATCTCAAAGAAAATCCAGACAGGAAATGAGAATTTAAGATAAGAAATAGTTGAAAATTAGTCAATGTGAAGTGAAGTAATATAACAATCTTGAAAAAAGCTACAGTAGAGGAGTACTATCGTGAAATATATGACAATGATACAAATCAAGATAAGTTTTTAAGTTATATAAATAACTTGTAGAAAATGATAGAAAAAAGAGAAGTAATAGATACATATATAGAAAAACAAAAAGAAGATTCATTATTTTGAACAATCAATAATTTTCTTGGTTCTTTGTGAATTGATAAAAAAATTGATTCTCCATTTGGCTGACAAAAAAAGATAAATGAATACATAGATCTTTATCTTTGAGGAGAAGCAGAATCTGATGAAAACCAGAAAGAGAATTCTGAAAATATAAAAAATAATGTAACTGAACAATTGTGATGATTAAAGTGATCTGTTAGATTAGCATTGTTGGAAACAGAACTTAGTATTACTTGTGGATATTTTTCTGAATTAAAAGAGTTGTTGCAAATAGTGAAAGAAAATAGAGTAGAGTTAGGTAGATTAAAACAAAATATAGAGGAATGATTAGAATTTGATGCTGCAGAAGGAGAGACATCTCCTAGAGTAGAAACAGAAGAAAATCTAACATATTCTTGATACGAAAATTTAAAACCATTGACTGATACTAATATAGAAATAACACAAGAAGATGTGGATTTTGTAAATCAACATGCACCTTATATAGTAGAAAATTTACAAATAAAATGAGAGCTTGCAAAGATTAAGAATATAAAAAATAAAGAATGAGAAATGATTTTAGATTGTAAATGACTTACACCATTTGTAAACAAGGAGGCTGCTGCAGATTTAGTATGAGTTGCCCTTATGTTTTATAGAAAAACAGAAAAAAAATTAAATATTAGTAGCGCCTACAGAACTATGAAACATCAAGCAAAATTGGTTAGAGAAAATGCAAATAAGCGATATACCAACCCTCAAGGCGTGAGAGTAAAATGAATTCCCACAGCAAAACCAGGTGAAAGTTGACATAATTTGTGATATTCTATAGACATTGAAAGAGCATCAAGATACAGTAATGAAATATGATGAGTATCTTGACTACAAAAGATAATGGGAATGTTTAATTTTAGCCCAATTAGTAGTGAAGATCGACATTTTGATCACAAAATATTTGTAGATAATTTTTATAATAATAGGTCAGAAAGACCTATGATTGCACAAAATGTAGAAAATAGTTTTGAAAATGAACGACAAAATGTAGCTTAAATATTATTCCAATTCCCAAACCTTATACCAAACATCCTTTTTAGGATGTTTTTTTCAATCTGTGATATATCTTCTAAACCAAGTTCTTTGTTTTTTGGCTAGATGTTGAGTGTTTTTTTTCAACAATTCTTCCATTTTTTCTATATCATATTCTCAGTTGATATATCATACAACTTCTTTGTATCATATTCCTCACATAGATTGCAAAGTAGGTGAGTATCCTTCATCCAGTAGTCACTTAACTTCTTTTATCAGTCCGCTATTTTTCATATCTCAGATTCTATCATTAATCAACTTGTTCGTCTCTTCTTTTTCTCTCCATATTCCAATCATTAGTATTGGTTGTTCTACATCTTGTTCTTTAAATGTTTCTGTTTTGGTTTTTCCAGTTTTGTAAAAAATTTCTAGTGCCCTCACTATGTATCTTGTACTGTTTGGATGATGCTTTTGAGCTTCTTCAGGGTCTATTTTAAGCAATTTTTTGTGTAAAAAACCAGGTTCTTGTTCTTCTTTTGTAAACATTTCAGCTCTAAATTTTGGATCTGGTCATATTTCTGGCATATCAAAATTTTTGTATATCGTATCTATATAGAGTCCTGTTCATCCAACAATCATTGGCAATTTTCATCTTGATTGTATTTCTTTTATCTGTCTTTTAGCATCTTTTTGCCATTGTCATGCTGTATATTTCTCATCTGGATCTACTATATCTATTTGGTGATGAGGTATTTTATCCAGAATATCTTTTGATACTTTGTCTGTACCTATATTCATCTTTCTAAATATTTGCCTACTATCACTACTAATTATTTCTACATCGAAAAATTTGGCAAGCTCTACAGACAATCTACTTTTACCAGTAGCTGTTGCTCACCAAATTATCACAATTCCATCTGGATTATCTTTTCTAAACTTTTCTATTTCTTTTTTTGATCACAAAACTATATCTTCAAATTTCATTTGCAAACGTTAAATCGTAAAAACGTTTCAACGTTTCAACGTTTGTACGCTGTAACGTTTTTATTGTATTCCATGTATTTGTGGATTGAAAAAAGGCATTTTACTACAACCAGTATTTGTACACTGTATACTTCATATCAATTTCTCTCATCATCTATCTACTATAGCTACCTTCCAATTTTCTTCAAAAAGTTCATTGTTATTTTTTAATTTATATTTTATATTATAAGTATAATATTCTACATTTTCTTTTTCTGAATCAATTTGTTTTAAGCTTGTTATATATATTTTTTCATTATTTAAATGTGATAAAAAGTTTCACATCCAGTTTTCAGTATAATATGTATTAAATACATTAGAAAACTTTAAATAATTGTCTACAAAAGCAGCCAACTCTTCAAATTTTTTATTATTTATTTTTTGATAAAAATTTTCTATAATATTTATTCATTGTGACTCTACTACAAGCTCAATTTCTTTTTTATTAGTGTCTTCATTTTCTATATTTTTATTATCTTCAAAAGTAGTTCATTCTCAGTTCTCAATTATCAATTCTCAACTACCTTTAGATACATCTTTCGTTATTGTAGATCATGTATTTATTATTATATCATTATCTATTTGCTTTTGTAAAATATTATCACCATCTAAATAAAAGGTTTTATATATAGAAAAGATAAACAACAACATAGAAAAAATTAATAGACCAAGTGCAAATCTATCAGATTTTTTATTTTTTGTTTTTTTCAATTTTTTACTAGAAAAAGTCGTATTTTCTATATCAATTTGTATTTTGTTATTTTCTTTTGATAATTTTTTTATGTCTTTACCGTGTTTAGATATTCTTGTGTTTACGCTATCTGTTTTTTTTATATTATTAGATTTTCTTGGTCTACCACGTTTACGTTTTACATTTGTATCTTCATTTTTTTTGATACTTTTAAATTCTTTTTTTGGTCTACCACGGTTGTTTGTACTTTTACTTTTTTTTGTTTTTGTAGGCATTTATTTACTTATAATACAATAAAATTTAAGTTGCATTGTTGCAGCTTTAAAGTGCTTTAATATTGTTAATGTATTACATCCAATGTATAACTGTACCAATCTTCAAATGCATCAAAGAATTCATCGTAATCATCGAATTCTTTATTTCGTCTATCATTTATTACATCTTCCATGTTGTCATATAATTCATCAGATATATCTTCCCATTCATTATCATCTCTTAAATCATTATTTTCTATTTCTAATTGTCTTATCAATCTAGGTCGAACATCATATATTCTTTCAATAGTTTCAAATTCATCATTAGTAAATCCATCTACGTCACTGTCATTACTTCCATTATCACCGACATCAAAACTTTGATCAGCATCAATATTTTCACCCTCATCTTCAACAGTGATAGTATAATCATCTTCATAATCGAATGAAACCTCAAACTCCAGATATCCATTATTAAAATCAACTTCGATTTCTCAATTATAATCTAAATCATATTCATCTTCATCAAAATCATCAGATCTAATTTCTAAATCATATTCATCAGCGTCATCATTATCTCTTTCAAAATGAAGAACAACCTCATCATCGTAATCATAAATTCTATCTCAATCATCATCAAGAGCTTTAATTCTTACAGTAGTTCGTTCATCAGTATCAGGAGAGTCATTTCCTACATAATAGAAATCAAATTCATCTAGATCATTGTTTGAATAACTATTATCACCGACATCAAAATCTTGATCAGCATCAACATAACCATCTTCAACAGTGATGGTATAATCATCTTCATATTCAAACCAAACTTCGAATTCTAGATAACCATTATCAAAATCAACATCCAATTCTCAGTTATATAAATCATATTGATCATCAGAGAAGTCATTAGATCTAATTTTGATATCATAACGATCAGCATCATCACCATCTCTTTCAAAGGTTAATGTAACCTCATCATCGTAATCATAGATTCTATCTCAATCATCATCAAGAGCTTTAATTCTAACAGTAACTCGTTCATCAGTATCAGGAGAATCATCTCCTACATAATAGAAATCAAATTCATCTAGATCATCATTTGAAGAATAACTAGAATCTCAAACATCAAAACTTTGATCAGCATCAATATTTTCACCCTCATCTTCAACAGTAATTGTATAATCATATTCATAATCAAACGAAACCTCAAACTCTAGATAACCGTTATCAAAATCAACTTCAATTTCTCAATTATAATCTAAGTCATATTCATCTTCATCAAAATCATCAGATCTAATCTCTAAATCATATTCATCAGCATCATAACCATCTCTTTCAAAATGAAGAACAACCTCATCATCATAATCATAAATTCTATCTCAATCATCATCAAGAGCTTTAATTCTAACAGTAACTCGTTCATCAGTATCAGGAGAATCATCTCCTACATAATAGAAATCAAATTCATCTAGATCATTGTTTGAAGAATAACTAGAATCTCAAACATCAAAACTTTGATCAGCATCAATATTTTCACCCTCATCTTCAACAGTGATAGTATAATCATCTTCATAATCGAATGAAACCTCAAACTCCAGATAACCATTATTAAAATCAACTTCGATTTCTCAATTATAATCTAAATCATATTCATCTTCATCAAAATCATCAGATCTAATCTCTAAATCATATTCATCAGCGTCATCATCATCTATTTCAAAATGAAGAACAACCTCATCATCATAATCATAAATTCTATCTCAATCATCATCAAGAGCTTTAATTCTAACAGTAACTCGTTCATCAGTATCAGGAGAGTCATTTCCTACATAATAGAAATCAAATTCATCTAGATCATTGTTTGAAGAAGATCAATCACTTCGCTCTCCATCATCAAAATCATAGTATTGATATGTTTTTCAAGATTCTCCATCCAACCAAATATATAATCATATATTTCCAATATCTCAATTCAATCATTCCATAAATTCTCTCTCTTCTCAATCTATATAACATATAGATTCTTCTGATGAGGAATTACTATCTATACAATCATCAAAATCATCGTAAAAACTAAATGTACCATTGCAGCTTCATCAGTTTTCTTGTTTATTATCTGGTAATAATATATCACAACTAAGGGATGGAGTTCCACTTCCATCGTAATCACTCACAGTAGCTTCCAATGTATATTCATTACCACTTTTATCGATGTCTATACATACATTACCAATAAAATCACCATCTTCCCATTCATAATAATCTACATCGTCATCACTACAATTGAGTTCATCATCATTATTATCATAACATACTTTTTCTTGTTCATATATATCTACTTCCTCACAAGCATAAGAAAATCAAAACAAACCAAGAAGTATTGTTGTACCCAACAAAAAACTTAATAATTTTTTCATCTTTTTTAATTAAATTGATAAAAAGTCTATAAAATTTTGTATACTATCAAAATTATATATAGATTTTTGGTTGATATGCAAATGAGAATTGATATATAGTAAGCGATGAATAAGATAAAAAAGTAATATATATTTTTTTTTCTTATATACTATAATAAAACTTTATTTCATATAAAAAATAAAAATGAAAATAATTTCAAAAATTCTTACCCGAATATTTTTGATAGCCTTTGTTTTTTTAGTTGTAAACCTAGCTTATGGTTGTTTTAAATATGATGGAGTAAAAAACTATATGCAAATATTAAATGAAAAAGATTGGGATACTAGTATTTGAGAGATCAGCATATCAGATCCAATATCTATTTTTTCATTATTTAGTAGTGATTCAAAAAATGAAGAAAATGTTTATTTAGAAGTAAATCAAGAAAAAACATCTGATTCAGCCAATCTTGAAGAAGAAATGGAACAGTCAGAAATAAGTACAGGTTCAAATGATATGGATCCATATGACCCAGAGTTTGAAGATGAATTTAATAGTTTTTTTTGAAGTGATGAATCATGAGAAAACTTAGATCAAACACAAAACAAAGAAAATGATTTATGAAGCTGATCTTTTGAAGATTTGGAAGAGGATAAATCTTCGGTTTGAGAACAATTAGTAGAAAAATTTAATGAATAGTTTTTTCAATTGATAATTGATGATTATAAATGGATAATATTATAGTATCTTGAAATGAACAAATTATTAAAAAATATAATGGAGAAAATATTAAATCTCAAGTATCTACAAAAAATGACAATATCCAATTTAAATATTTAATTTTTTGTAGTGATTCAAATATAGATATATCTTTTTATATAAATTCTCAAAACATAAAATGAGATATTTTTGTTATATCTTATGGTAAAAAACCTGTTAGTGTAAATTTACTAAATAAAATAAATGGTTCGGATTCTATAGTAAATGTATTAATGTTGTCTTTTATTCAATCTGATAATTTGTTTGATATACAGGGCAGTATAAAGCTTTGAAAAAATATTCAAAATTCTCAATGACATTTGTTGGAAAAAAATATAGTTCTTTGAGAAAAAATAAAAATTAAAGCATTACCAAGATTGGATGTTTACTCAAACAATGTGAAGGCTACGCATGGAGTAAGTATAGAAAAAATAAATAAAGATAATATGTTTTATTTAGAAAGTAAATGATTACAAGAAGGTGTTTCCAAAGAGTTGATTATAAGATGAAATATCAAAAACATCTTAAATCAATTTACAGAGATATCACAAGAAGAAAAAGATAATATAGAAAATCAGATCTTATCAAAAATAAGTCCCCCTAAGAAGGGGGTAAGGGGGTTAAAAATAAAACTTAAACCCACCGGTCTCGGTCAAAAATGACCGGACCACTTCCCTTCAAAAGGGATGCTTTATTCATACTTAATATCAAAAATGGAAAAATATTTTGATTTATTATTAGAATTGCTAGATATTCAAAAAAAAGAAAACTACAAAAAGATAGCAAAACTTATAGCAAAAAATTCAAAAGCTAAGTTTAATATTTATCACAAACACTGATTTATTTTTGAGTGATATCAAAAATTGTTAAACGGAGAAATGTCTCCAGAAGATTTCGCACAATTATGAGATTTTCAATCAAAAATAAAATTCGATCAAAACAAAATAGATTCTATTTCTTTTTTGAAATCAAATCCAAAATTAGACAAAAATATTATGTATGTATTCGACTATCTAGCTAAAGGAATAATAGAGGAGTCAGACAATATTTTCTATTGTTAGTTATCAATAAATTTCTTAAAATCTTCCACACCATTAAAGGATTTATATACAGAAGCAAATCTTATATAAACTACAGGATCAATATCTTTTAGCATTTTTAAGATATCATTTCATATTTTTTTTGATGAAATTTCTTTTCATTCAGCCATCCATTTATTTTCCAAGATATTCAACAAGTTTTCTATTTTTTCATTATTAAATTCTCTTTTTGCAAAAGATAACATTAGAGATTTTTTAAGTTTTTGTCTATCATACATCTCTTTTTTACCATCTTTCTTTATCACCATCAATTCAGTGAACCCTTTCCTTTCAAATGTGGTAAATCTATTGTTACAAAATTCACACTCTCTCCTTCTTCTGATTGTTTGTCAATCTTCTATTGCTCTACTATCTACTACTTTCGTATCCATGTTTTGGCATTTAGGACATTTCATTGTTTAGTTTTGTTAATTTATAAATATTTTCTTGTCATTTCGACTCCCTAC
>DATFJH010000010.1:0-10957 GCA_035269265.1 Candidatus Absconditabacterales bacterium | reverse complement strand
GAAACTAGACAATAGTAAAACAATAATGATGGAAACAAAATGATGTGATGTTAGAGTAAAAAACCTAATGAACATAAAACTAAAAAAATGACAAATAATAAATGTTGACTATTCTGAATATGCACAAGATAGTGACAAACTGATATTTGTGGATTATCAAAAAATATGAGAATTAGAAAAATGATCAAAAATAAAATTTGAACAAAGTAATATACTTGTAGAAATATCAGAAATAAAATCTGGAGATAATGTAAACTGCAAAGTAATTGAATGATGAGAATTGTTGCAGTTCGATAGAGTTAACTTCTTGAATAATAAAATAGATTTTTGAGTCTTAACAGAAAAAGACAAAAAAGACATATTACGATGATTGGAATATGGTATACATATGATTGCATTGTCTGGTGTAAGATCTGTGGAAGACGTATTGGAGTTAAAATCTTTTTTGGCACAACAAAGCCAAGAAAAAATGAAAATTGTATCAAAAATAGAAACACCCGAGGCTTTGGAAAATATAGACTCTATAAACAAAGTATCTGACAGTTTAATTATAGTTTTTGATGAAATACAAGATGCTATGGAAAAAAAAGGAATAAGCCAAGAAGATCTTATCAAAAAAATAAAATCAACTGGTAAGCCAGTATCTATAAGTTTTAAATGAGATATGGGAACGAAAAATTACAAGTTTACGAATCAAGAAGAAATAAAAAAGTTTTGTAATTTAGCTGTAGATGGTTTTGTTTTGGAACCAATGATAAAAGAAGAAGATCCACTAAACATAATAACTCAAATTTCTGAATTATTGGACAAATATGAATTAGAAATACCACAAGAAGCTGCCAAAAGATTTGATAATGATGAAGATTCTGCTGTTAGGGATTATATAATTTATAATGCTTATAGAATCACTAGAGAAATGAATATAAAAGCTATTGTGTGTTTTACTGACAATTGATATACCTCGGCTAGACTATCATCTCTTGCTCCGAAAGTACCAGTTATTACATTTACAAAATCTGATCAAACATATAGATATTTAAATATGATACGATGAGTTAAATGATATAAAATATCTGAATCATTTAATTATGAAAACTTGAAAAGAATTGGGAAAGAGATGATTAGAATCATATTTAAATGAAATATATCTTTGGATGATAAAATAGTAATTGTACAATCTAATGAATATCAAAGAGATGAAAGAAGTGATATGATTAACGGTGTAGAACTATATAAATTTAAAAACATCTAAAAAAACGAAAATATATAAAATAAGACGTGCAAACTTCCAAAAGAAGTTTGTCGTCGTTTTATATATTTACCCCGCAGCATTGCGGTGGCATATAGGAATTTGGTTCTTTAGAAATTCCTATATGTTAAATACAAGGACCTCGACTGAGGTCCTTTTTATTTTGTTTGACATTTGGTCTCAAATACTTATAGTTTTGATTAAGAAGTAAAAGTTTTGTAATTTTTAATGTTTGAAGTATAATTGTATTGTATGTTTTTATATGCAATTAAGAAAATGGTAAATAAAACAAATGAAAGTATAAATAAAGTTGAAAACATAAACAGCAAAAATATTTCTAAAATAAAAAAAAGTTTTGACAAAAAAAGCTTTGAAAGCTTTATAAAGTCATTTGGAGAAAAAAGAAGTGAAACCATAGACAAGATTTCTCGTGTTATGTCAAAAAACAAAATTAAACTTGAAAAAATATCAAGTATGTCTGTAGATATAAAAAACATAATTAACTACGATGAACGTGACAAAATAGATAATAAAATACAAAATGTAATATCTGAGATATATTTGTCTAAACTATGGGAAAAATGAAATAAAAATATTTGATTTAAAACCATTTTTGTTTCTGCGTTTGAAGATCCAAAAAAGCATAATTTTAAAGGATTTGAATTTAAAGATATTTCTATAAAAATTAGTGAACTACAAGAAAAATTTCCCAAAATAGTAAATAAAATAAACGTAACAAACAAAGAAATTTTTGAAAAACTAAATGACTATTGATTTTCTGTAAATCAAATAAATGAATTTGAAAAACAACAACCTTCAAATCAAAAAATAATATCTGAACTTGTTTTTTGGGAAACAAAAGATGTCGTAGAAAAAAATACAGAAAAAACAAATAAGGTAAAACAAGATTTTGAAAACATAGCAGATATAAAATTAAACCCATATTGTGTAATAGAGAAAGATATTAAAGAAATAAAAGAATCAAAAGAAAATGAAAAATTATATGATATAAAAAACGAAATAGACAAAAATCAAGAAAAATTGCAAGAAGATCCAAAAAATGAAGATATAAAAAATGAAATAGATGAAAATCAGAAAAAACTTTGGGAATGATATCTAAAAAAAATATCAGAAGACAAAAATAAAAGAGAATATGCAGAAATATTGAAAAAATTAGTAGAAAATAATTTTAATTTTGAACAGTTAGATCAAAAGGACAAAGAAAGCATAGTAAATGAAATTACTAATTCAAAATTAAATGAAATAAGTAAAAATGAAGCAATTAAAAAACTACAAATAGATGAAGAAAATTTAAAAAATTTTATAAAAAAACTATATGATTTTTCTAAAAATGAAGATGAATTGGTTTTTGAAGACAAAGATGGAAATGAATCTAAAATAATTATTAAAAAAACTTTTGAAAAATGAGAACATAAAAATCTAAAAGATATAGAAGAATTTGAAAAACTAGATTTTTTACCAATAAATTTTGAAATAGACTTAGATAAATCAGATTTTAATATAGAACAATTCCCTGAGTTGTTTGGTAAGTGAGTAAATAGATCATGAACTACAGCAGAATACCAAACTAAAAATGGAAAAGTAAAAATATCCAACAATGATATGATTGAGATAGAATGAATAAAGTTGAGTTATAAGGATTTTGAAGACTTATTGAATTGTGAAAAAGATGAGCTTAAAGAGAAAATAGACAAATATGGGCTTTGAGATAAGGTAAAATGAGATGAAAAAAATTTTGAAGAGATCTTAAAAAAACTAGAAACAAAAGTTGTTTCAAACAAAATAATTCTATCTTGAAATGAAACAAACAAACTAATTCAAGCATATTTACTTGCTAATACTTTAGATCAAAATCAAAAAAAATTAAAGTGAGAAGATCAAACAACAATAAATGAAATGCAAAAAAATTTGGATAACGAAAAGTTGAGATGATTTGAAGATTGAGAAAAACTTGCAAAAAGTGCAATAGAAGATATTGAAAACTATATATATGAAGATGCAGATATAGAAGAAGAAACAAAAGATGAGATAAATGAAGAATATAAAAAACTAGATGAAGAAGGTAAAAAAGCATTTAAAGAAAAACTAAAAGAGCTAGCAGACAAACAGGATAACCCAGAAATATCAAATGCTGCTGATGAATTGATAAACTATGTCAATTTAGATCCAAAACAAGAAACAGAAAGTGACAACAACAACTCAGCAAAAGAATCAAAAGAAACACCAAAAGAAAAGTTTGACAAAGCTCGAAAAAATTTGAATGGTAATAAATTTTTGGAAGACAAAGAAACCTTTGGTTTTAAAAAATGAACTAGACTCTTTATCAATATATGATGATCAAAACTCCCTCCAAAAGATATTGATGACTCTTTTTTTGAATTTGAAATCATAAATACAGAAGATCATAACTTTACTGTAAAAGCGATGTGAAGCGAGTTGGAAAGTGGTATAGAATGAAAAACCTTTCCTTTGCCAAGAACAGAAGAGCAACTTTCTAAAATGCAAAATGGCGGTAAGATATATAAAGTAGATAAATCCAAAAAAAACAATCGAAAATGAGCTGTAGACAACATAATGAATTCAAAAATATTTGACAAGCTAACTGTTTTTGGAGAATGAGAATGACAAGTAACAATGAAAAATGGAAAAATTGTAGATCATAAAGGAGAAGAAATATATGGTTTTTGACGTGAAGAAGATGAATATATAGGATGAAAATGACAAACCAAAGTTTATACAACATATGATATTAAAAAAGTAGATAAGTCAAAATGAACCGTAAAAATAGCTTGTAAATTTTTGGATCAAAATCCTGAAAAATTAGATCAAAATATAGAATATAAATATGAAAATGAACTAACATTTGAAAAATTTATTCTTTTGATGGAAAGCAAAAAAACACGTGGATATACAAAAAAACAACATGAAGAAAGAAAAGCTATTGGAAAAATGAAACCAAAAGATAGGTCTCCAAACAAATGAAAATTTAGAATATTTAGTTTGGCTTCAATAGCCTGAGCATTTAAATGAGGTTTTAAAAAAATACAGGAAGCTAAAAAGAAATACGAAGAAGAACAAAAAGAAAATTTTGAAAATTTATTATACTCTCAAGAATGATTGGACCTATATTCCAAAATGGGTGGTGTTTTCAATATGTTTTGAATATTCTCGTGAATAACAGATGCTTTTGAAACAAGCAAAATGGAATATTATGCAGATAGAGAAAACAGGACATGGAAAAAAATAGAAAAACGATATAAACTATATGAATCAGACCCTCATTTTGCTACCTTACGAAAAGAACAAATTGGAAAATTGCTTTCAGTTCCTGGTTATATATGAAATGATAGACAGAGACACAAAATGGCTGCAGCATTTTTGTTTTTGATGAAAAAAGATGGACCTTATGGTAGGGGTCTATTTTTAAAACATTATGGTAAATGATTTTATGTAGAAAAATTTTTGTGAACAGAACATAAAAAATTATTTGAACAATATCGTGATGAAAGAAAAAGACAGTTAGAAGAATATAAAGATATAAACAATCCTCATTGGAGAAAAGATATGCAATCAGAATTGAATAGAATGGAATTTGATTATATGATATGAGTGATTGATGGTAGACAACCTTATGGAGGAAAATGAGATGATGAAGATTATCAAGCTAGTTTGTGGTCAAGAGAGTTTGCAAACAAATTGGATGAAAACAAAAATAAATATTTTAATGAAAATAAAAAAAGAGCTGAAGATATATGAAAAATATCATTTAGACAAGCTGAACAAGAATATTTTAGAATGATAAAGGCATGAAGAATACATAAGGCACTACCTTTTTTGGAAAAAATGATTGAAAATGCTCAAAATAAAAGTCAAGAAAACAGAGCTAAGATGAACTTTTTGTGAGCAATGTTAACTGGAATAATAAAAAACGGTCAAGATGAAGATACTATGACTAAATTTTGGGAAATAGCTAGAACTATATGATTACTTCCTGGTATCTGGTGTAGACATACTGATCAGGCTGATAAATTAAGAATACTTTTGGACTGAATTACTGCAAATCCTCCTTTTGAAAAGTTTAGTAGTAAAACAAACTTTAAAAGAAGTGACTTTGAATTGTGAACATTCGATCCAGAACAAAAAGAAATGAAGTTTTTGATGAAAGATTGGCCTAATTATTGGGAAAAATATGGAGACAAAATACTGGATATAATAGAATTTAAAGATATGGAATCAGAAAATAGTATAGTAAATTTGGCAGCAAAATGATGAGAAAATGCAAGTGTCTATCAAGAAATTATAGAGCTTAGTAGAGAGAGAACCAAAGAAGACATAAATCAAAAAGTATCTTATACATATTGATATTATGAACACTCACCACGAACAGTGAGCAAATGATTGGTAGATAGACTTATACCAAAAAACTGAGAATATACAGGAAAAGAAACTATAGAAATTGAGTCTGCTGAGGCTTTTTGGAGCTCTGTTTGACAATCATTAAACACTTCAAAAACTAATAATAAATGAAACGTAGAATTTTATCTTTGAAAATTTTTCAATCGATTTCATATATCTGTACGAAATCAAACAAACATATCTACATTTGCAAGATGACTTTCTTTGGTAAAAGAACTAAAAGAAAAATGACATACAAAAGAAGCTGAATATAATTTGTGGTATCTAATAAAGGGTATGATACAGGATTCTATATGATCTTTTCCTTCTGAATTTGATGTAGTAATAAATAAATTTAAAGAATTCTTTTGGAATAATGCAGAAATGATAGATGAAAATATGATGAAAAACACATTTGGTGATGAAGCTGAAATGAAATTTAAAGATAAATTTGGAATGCTTGCATGGGATGACTTTTGGGATAAATATATGTCTGTTACAACGGGTTCAACAAAAGAAAAAACTATTTATTCAAAAAAATTTAGAGAATATGAAGAAAATTATATAAACTGGGAAATTGATAGAATGAACAAATGACTAAAAAGAAAAGGTATATCTGGTATGCCTAATCCTCCTTCAAGTAGTAGTGTAGTAGTAAAACATCGAGAATGATATGAAAATAAAAGGATGGCAGCATAAAATATTTACATTTGATTTTAAAACAAAAAATTCTATCTTATTAATAAAAAGATAGAATTTTTTTATTTTCTTGGTCAAAAAATGAGCAAAGGTAAATTTATTGTGATAGATGGTACGGATGGTAGTGGAAAGTGAACTCAAACTCGCAATCTTATTGAGAGACTAAAAAATGAATGATATCAAGTAGAAATGGCAGATTTTCCTCAATACTGAGAAAGAAGTTCTACGATGGTAGAAGATTATTTAAACTGAGAATTTGGTACTGCTGAAGAAGTCTGAGCTTATAGAGCTTCTGTGCTTTATGCTGTAGATAGATATGCTGCCTCATTTAAAATAAAAAAATGGCTAGAAGAATGAAAAATAGTGATAGCAAATAGATATGTATCTTCCAATATGTGACACCAAGCTGGAAAAATAAAAGATATAACGGAAAGAGATAAATTTTTGGAACGATTGGATGGTTTTGAATATGGATTATTTGATATACCAAGACCAGACAAAAACATACTTTTGTATATGCCCACAGAAATTGGACAAAAATTGGTAGATAAAAAATGACATAGAGATTATGTGTGATGATCAAAAAGAGATATACACGAAGCCGATTTACAACATTTGAAAGATGCTGCTGAAGCTTATAAATATGTAGCAGAAAAATATGATTGGACTATCATAGATAGTGCCCCGGATGGAAAATTACAATCAATCGAAGAAATATGAGAAAAGATTTGGAAGGAAATTACAAAACTAATTGATAATGGATAGTTGATAATGGAAAATTATCCATTCTTAATTTACAATTATCAATTATAAAGTTATTTCTGGATAAAGTGCGACAGTGTTTGCACTTTTTTTGATTCTATCTGATATCCATCTGATACTATTTTTTCCAAAAAACTTGAAGGAACCAAATGCCTGTCTACAGATTTCTTGAGTTGGTTTTTTAATAAACAAACTGACAAATATTTAAAAAATATGGCAATTATTTTTATGGGGTTTTTTGTTTTGTAAGATTTTATAAATTTAGATAAATTTGTTGGAGTTTGAATCATGTCTTCTTTTGTGACATCACTAGGAAATGGATGAAAATATCACAAATCATGATACATCATAAATTTCTTTGACATATGTGATGATAAAGTTTTAATTGGCAATCGTCCAATTCGCCTTATTGTACTATGATATCGTACTACTTTTGGTTTAAATTTTTTGACTACCTTTTTGAGTCTAATAGCATCTACAAAATTCCACATAGCAAAAAATAGTCAGAAATATTTCAACATTTGTCATAATCTTCATTTTGGTATTTTTGCTCAATATATCTGTACTTCATATCATTTTTCGATTAAAATATCTTTGACATCATATATGTAGGTTTCTATACCACCCAACTTAGATTTGAAATCTGTAACCATCAATACTCTCTTTGGTTTTCAAATCAACTCTTGAGCATTTTCAAATCGTTTTTCTATTGAATACTTTTTGGCCATATTTTTTGCCCATTTTTTTTCTTTTTCAATATCTGTTTTTTTTGATTCATAATTTTTAAAAAGCTCATTTATTTTGTTGTAAAGCTTTTCTCAATCATTTTGTCACTTTGTTTTTGAGATATCGTATTTGTTTGGGACAAATTGTTTGAGTCATCATTTTGAAAATCAAACAACAGGTAGTCACATAGACAAAGAATTTAAAGCTGTAAGACCAAACGTCTCAAGAAACATGGAAGGAACCAAACAATACTGACAATTTTCTTTATATCTTTGTATAGTTTCAAGTGGCTGCCAACCAAAAAAATGTATAGAATTGTGTTTTGCTGAGATATTTAATAAATCTTGTACATATTTTCCTTTACCAAAAACATAAATAGAAAAAGGTAATTCTCAATAATCTTTTATAAACCTTTTTAACATATCCAAAATTAATCAAAATCATTTTTCATCATCCATTCTTCCAAAATATAATAGTCATAGTTTTTTATCAGGCATAGGAAATTTTAAGTTATAAATTTTCTGATCATTTTAATTGTTGTTGTTTTGGATTTGTTATCTCGAAGTGCTTGTGCTGCAGAAGTGTGGTATTCTAACTTGCGGATTTGTCATCTCGAGTTTCAAGTATTGCGAGAGATATAAACAATATCAACAAGATTTCTCGCAACAATTACAATCGAAATGAAATAAAGAAGATTTCTCGCAAGTTATGACAGTCGAAATGACACAGATTGTGTTTATGGATTCTTAACTTCGTTCAGAATGACGAATTAACTGCTATTTTCGTTTTTTCGTTCTTCAATCTTCTTGTGGTCTCAACTCAATAGGACCTCTGGTACAGAATATCACTCTACTTCTTGTGGTCTAGTATATTGAGGATATTCTATATTTTCCATATTTTTTGATGGAGAATAACTTTCTTCTTGTCGACTAGATTCTTCTTTGATAACTCACGGAATAAGACGAACTATAGATTCCACCATAGTCATAGTAGGCATTTCTCATCATAGAGTAATAAATTTTCACATAGATATTTGATGAAATTTATTTTTATATTTTTCTTGAAAATATTTGATGAAACGATGATCTATCCCCTCATATCTTCCACACACAAAAATCAAATTTTCTACTTTACTAAATCAATGTGCTGATTCTTGATTTCGAACATCCTGGCTAGGAGTAGGAAATATAATCTGAAAATCACCCCCATCTACACTAGATCAACTTCCCCCGAGGGAAGAATTTTTTTGTATTTTTTCAATTACAGAATTTACCGCATCTATCATTGGTTGGGCCATTATCAACATACCAGCTCCTCCACCATATATTTCATCGTCTACTTGTTTGTGTTTATCTTTACAAAAATCTCTAGGATTGATGATCTCAAACTCTAGTATTCATTTCTCTTGTGCTTTTTTTATCAAAGAAGCATCCAAAAATGATTGGAATATCTCTGGAAATATGCTAATGAAATACAATTTCATTTAAGTTAAAAGTTTATAAAGTTAAAAGTTTATAAAGTCTTTATTAATCACGAAATCAACTTAGATATTTCAATTGTTTCTTTATATAAATTTTGAAATGTTGTATTATCTATGTATTCTAAACTTTTAGCAAGATACAACATAGAACGAACCTCTCAACAAGAACCCTTAGCAACAAATAAGAAATATTTAAATTCATTGTTTGATTGCCTTTCAAATCACTCTGCAATATTATTGGATATTGATACCGAGGCTCTACGTATTTGTTTCACAAAATCATAATCTCTATTAGATTCAAATAACTTAAAAACTGTTGTATTAAGTATTTGTGACTTTTGCCATGATAATATATCTTCAAATTTATTTATTTTCATTATAAGTTACTTTCAACTTTATAAACTTTAAAAACATTTAATTAATATTTATCATCCTCCTGCTGTAGCAAAAAACTGAACTAATCTAACTATAGCATAAGATCATGCTACCAGTGCTATACCCATAATGGATCATGTAATTCACTTCTTAGCCATGTCTGCTAAATTAGAACTACCTCTAATAGAAGCCACAACATATAATATTCAACTTGTTACCAATATAAGAGCAACTACTGTACCTATAAAAGTAGTGGCCGCTAACACAATATCTTGCACAAAAGTTCACACACTTGGATTTGGATCTGATTTTCTAATTCCTAGTGTTTCATAGATGTTGTAGTTACACTGTCAGTTGATAAGACAATCTTTGTTCATATTGATTCACATACTTCATTCTGTGTTGATAATACATGTTTTCTGTCCAGGATTTTCTTGATCATCTACCAATATTCATAGACAACACTTTGTATCGTTATCCCAAACTGTTCATTCACAACAATGAATCTTTTCTCAATCAATCTCACAATAACATTGTTTTTCTATATAATCATAACTTGCCTGACCACCTAATTGATTTGTACAATAATTCATCTGTGATTCTATATATTCTGATTCTTCAGAACTTTCTGGAATCTCGTAACATATATTCTCTTCACATATATATCAATCTTGACAATCTGCATCTGTGTTACAATCCGAATCTTCAATAGTGAGTACGGAATCACAAGATTGTGTGTTTTGCATTTGTGTTCAAATAAACAAAGTACACTGACAATCTAAATCATTCCAAGAAACAATTCCTCATGCATTTGTACATTTTGTTTCTACTAAGGATTTCCACTGAATACATCATGGACTGTTTTCTCATAAAGGATTATTAGTACAATCAGATTGACTTTGAGCAGCAACAAAAGAACTGCTAAATAAAATTCATGCAAAAAACAAAAATATTATTATTTTTTTCATAATTCAATATTGAATACTAAAATAATTATATTTTCTTTATACCAATTTCTTTTTTCATTTCAAACTAATAGTTTGTTTGTTTATTATAAACTAGCATATTTGTGCTTAGAATTTTTTAACTTTAAATTTATACATTTTTTAATAATATAATTTTTGAAAACCTTTAACTTTTAACGTGATAAACTTTGAAAACTTTTAAAGATATGGCTAGAAAAGCCTGGGCAAAAAAATCTTATGGGCACAGAATGATATGATCTGTATGAATACAGGTGGTAAGAGATT
>DATFJH010000009.1:0-15447 GCA_035269265.1 Candidatus Absconditabacterales bacterium | reverse complement strand
TGAGATCCTTTTGCATTTATTTCTTTATTAGATGAAACTAATTTGTTGTCATATATTTTTCCAGAATTGGCAAAAAACAAACATATAGATCAGCCAGTGAGATATCATCCGTTTGATAATTATGTTCATACCTTACTTACTTTGTATGAATTACAAAAAATAAATACCGATTATTTAGCAAGGTTTGCTATGCTTTATCATGATGTGTGAAAAGCAGAGCAGTATGCAGCATATGAAAAGTGATTGGATCGTGATGAAATTAGAGAAATACTTTCTTGACCATTAAATCATAGAAATTCATGACCAGAATTAGCAAAAAAAGACTTTTCTAGATTATGATTTTCCAAAAATGAAATTAAAGATATATCTCGATATATATTAAAACATCATGTCCCTGGTGAGATATTGGATGCAAAAGAAGAAAATAGATCCAAAAAATTGAGAAAACTTTATAGTGAAGCATGATTTGAAAAAGTTAACAATTTGTTGGATATCGCTATAGCAGATAGACTGGGGCAGTACAATCCTATGCAAAATAGTTCAGATATCACAGATGTAGAGGACTTGAGAAAGATACTCAAAAATTTAAAAAAACAAGAGTGACAATTCACTTCCAAAGATCTAAAAGTAGATTGAAAAATAATTATGGAATATTTCAAAATATCAGCTTGACCAAAAGTTTGAGAACTTTTGAAACAAGCTATGGATTGGGTTATGAATGATATTAAAAATAGAAATAACAAAAAAGAAATTTTAAAATATCTCAAATGATATATTAAACAATAATTTCTATATTAATTTTTTTGTATGTTTTTTATGAAATTTTTTATAGTCATATGTCGCCTAATGGGGCGGGATGATCCGCCGTTGAGCCGTGAACGTAGTGAATGGTGCAATGGTGGATATGCTGTTGTTGAGCGAAGTCGCGATAGCGCTGAGCCAACAACTATCCCGCCCCATTGAGACGGAAGAGCGAAGAAGAGGACGTAGCGTTAGCTGAGAGCTTTAGCGGTCCGACGCGGAGCTATTTCGTCTCAACGTTTCGCAATCGTCTGATGTATTTTATATTTTAGATAGTGTGTGTTGTCGGATCGTCTATTTTTTTTGTTGTTTATCTTTAAGAGAGTGGAGATGTAACTTAGTTTACTATAGGAATAATTTTGACTTTTTCAATTATAAAAAAAGCCGGATAATCCGGCATGATTCATTTATTGTAATTACACATAATAATATACCTTAATCTTCTCGTCACAAATGCTTCCTAAAAGCTTCTTTTCGTTTTTATCCCATTCCATAACGGCTTTTAAAGAGAAGTCATTTATCCATCCTTCTTTTAAATAAAAGAGGATATCGCCTATGCGATCATTGAAAAGGTAGGTTTTTTTCGTGTTATTACATACTTTTTGTAAAAGGTCTAATGTTTCTTTTACTGGTGCTTTTGTTATTTCTTCTTCAGAAGCAATAACGAAGCTCATTGTTGAGCTACCTACACTGCAACCTAAGTGTAAGTAAAAAAAGTAATTATTCATAATTGTTCCTCCCAAAATTTATGTTAATATTTGTGTTTTCTAAATCTACTATATATTTTTCCTACTAAAAGTCAACCCCATTGACTTCTAAAAAATCTCCACTCTCTGTTCCTTATTTGAAACGAAAAGTAGATGTCCGACAATGGGGCGGGATGATCCGCCGTTGAGCCGTGAACGTAGTGAATGGTGCAATGGTGGATATGCTGTTGTTGAGCGAAGTCGCGATAGCGCTGAGCCAACAACCATCCCGCCCCATTGAGACGGAAGAGCGAAGAAAAGGACGGAGCGATTAGCGGAGAGCGAAGCGGTCCGACGCGGAGCTATTTCGTCTCAACTAGCTTTTATGCATATTACTCATTTTATACTATATTTGTATACAAATGCGAAACTATTTTACATAAAAGGCTAATTTTATTGTACATTTGATTATTAAATATTTCTTCCTTAAATGCAAGAATTGATAAAACATGCTAATTAAAGTGCGATTTTTTTGATAAAGTAATAACATATACTTTTATAAAACTATTCTCCCTATTTATGTATCATTTTGTAGTTTTTGGTGGTTAAATATATATAAAAAGCCAATAAACTTGGGATTTGAATTTTAATTCAATATAATTAAGTTAGTGAAAAGATTGATTTATTTATATTGTTAAACAATAGATGTCAGGTGGAATTGTATTGTTGATATCATTAATATCTTTGATTGTTATTTTGTTTTTGTGAGATTTGATATACAAAATGGTTTTTTTGCATTTTAAAAAAACTCACAGAAAATCACAAACAGAATCAGTTAAATTTTTACAAGTTAGAATACAAAAAAATGCTGTAGCGAAGTCATGAGACATAGAAGCTACAGATCATGTTCAGTGAATGAAAAACAATATAGAATTGATGAATCAAGTTTACAAAAACTTTTATTCTATAGTAGAGGATTCTCGAAAACACAAAAGATTGTGAAACAATTATATCAGTATGGAACTTGTAGTAGAAAAAGAACAAATTAAGTATTTTATATGAGTACCAGAAGATCATCTTTCTACGGTCAAAAAGATGATAGCAGCATTTTATCCTAGTTCTATGGTAGAGGATATCGAACAACCAAAACTTTTGGATGCTGGTAAATATATGGCATGATGAGAGTTTCATCTTACAAAACATAGTGTTCATCCCATCAAAACTTACGAATCTTTTGAAGCTGATCCTATGGATAGTTTGCTGTCTGCTTACAACAATACAAACAAAGATGAAAAAATGGTATTGCAAATATTGGTACAACCATTACATGAAAAACGATTAAAAAAATTAAGAAAAAAGGCTGCCAAAATAAAAGAATGAAAAGATTTTAGCCGATTCAAAAAAATATTTTTTCGAGCTTGGAAGTGATGATCCAAAGAAGATAGTCAACACGAAAAAAACCAAGAAGAAAAGCACAAACATGATTTTTCTCAGACACAGATTTGAGATTTTGACAAAAAAATGGATGATGAGATTTTTCTTACCAAGATTAGAGTTTTTGCTACATCTTTGGACAAAAATAGACCAAATAGGATGGTCGATGAGATGTGAAGATTGTTCAACCAATACAATTATGTAGGTCTAAATACATTGAAATTAAAAAAAGCAAAAAATATAAAAGATTTTGCAAAAGATTTGGTATTGAGGAGTTTTTATACCAACAATAGTACTTTTCAAGAAATAAAAAATTTCCACAAAGACGATATGTTAAATATAAAAGAGATTTCTTCTATAATTCATTTTCCACATGCTAGGTTCAATCAAAATCCTCGTATAGCACGACAAAAATCAAAAATAGTTCCAGCACCAGAAAATATGCCAAGTGATTGAATGCACCTTTGACGAAATGAATATGGTGGTGTCAAAAAAGATGTTATCCTTTCTGATACTGATAGATTTAGGCACGTATATATAGTGTGACAAACAGGTACTTGAAAATCTACAATGATTCTTACTCAAGCCAAAGAAGATATGAATAGATGAAATGGTTTTTGTGTTATTGATCCTCATGGAGATTTAGTAGATACTCTTATGAAACATTTTCCAAAAGAAAGAATAGACGATCTTATATATTTCGATTTATCAAATACAGAATATCCAATAGCATTCAATCCTTTGGATTGAGCTCATACAGATGATGAAAGAGATGTGGTTACAAACGATATGGTAGAGATGTTTGTAGATATGTATTGACCTGAAATTTTTGGTCCTCGTCTGCAAGATTACTTCCGTCATGCTTGTTTTCTACTTATGGAACAACCCGATGGTGGTACTTTGGTTGATATTATGAGATTGTTTACAGACGATGCTTATGCTGAATCAAAGATTAGAAATGTAAAAAATCCTGTAATTGCAGCTTGGTGGAACAAAACTTACAAAAAGATGTGAGATAGAGAAAAATCAGAAATTATTCCATTTTTCCAAGCAAAATTTTGACCATTTACTACATGAACATATATTAGAAATGTTGTTTGACAACCCAAATCAGCGTTCAACTTTTCTACTGCAATGCAAGAGTGAAAGATAGTAATGTGTAAATTGGCAAAAGGTCTTACTTGAGAAATAAATAGTCAATTAATCGGTAGGATGGTAGCTATGCAAATCAAATTAGCTGCTCTTAAAAGAGCTAGTATTACAGAAGACCAAAGAAAGCCATATTTTTTATATGTGGATGAATTTCAAAACTATGTATCAGAATCTTTTGAAAGTATATTATCAGAAGCCAGAAAATATAGATTATGACTTACTATGGCACACCAATATATAGATCAATTAAAAAAAGATTGATTGTGATGAAATCTAGATATGTCCAAAACTATATTTGGTAATGTCTGAACAATTTTTGCATTAAAGGTTTGAGCAATTGATGCAGAACCACTAGAGCAAGAATTTAGTCCAGAGTTTAATAAAATGGATTTACAAAACTCTGAAAAGTTTAAATGAATTATAAAAATGAGTATAAATGGTTCTCAGTCTAGACCATTTTCTATCACTACAAGAACTATTTATTGAGATCCTGCCGTGAATACACCAGAAAAAATCGAAATAATGAAACAAATTTCTGCACTTAAGCGAGGTACAAAAAGAGAATTAGTTGATAAAGAAATTTATTTTAGAGTTTGAGTTTAGATTTTTCTTTATAAGATTTTATATATTTGTTTAATTTTTTGGGTATTTTTATTCCTACATTTTTTTCTATATTTGCAATCATTTCATATATATCTCACAAAAGAAAATCATTTTTTGTTGCTATCATAAACCTATTTCTATCCATGGTTTTATACATATTTGATATCGATTCGATTTCATATTTTATTTTACCTGCTTCAGGATAGGTCTCAAACTTATAACTATTTAAACTTTCCAATATTTCTTTTGTAGCATTATCATATTTTATACAAAAATTATCCTTAAATAAATCAAAATTATCAAGTTTTTTAGTGTTTTCTATGTTTTTTAGAACCCAGTCTATAAAATCTTCTAAGTATAAGATATTTTTTTTCAAAACTTTTATCAAAATTTCTTTTTCATTTTTTAGTTTTTCTTTTAGTTTTTTCTCATTTTCAGCTTTTTCATTTTTATCTTTTCTTTCTTCTATTATTTCTTTAGTTTTCTCTAAAATAACATCAACAGTACTTATTAGATCTAAATCACCTTTGTTGATTTTATTTTTACTTCTATTAATTTTTTTATATATGCTTTCAAGTCTTGTTGTTCTATAGTTTTTTATTGTTTTAAAAACATCATCAAAACTATCTTCATTAATTTCATATCAAGTATTTATTATTTCAGTTAATGTTCATCGATCAAATTTATTTTTTTTAATGCTTTTCTTTATTTCATTAGATGTTTTTTTTGTGTTATTTTCTAACTTTTTTTTACTATAGTTTTTTGCATTTTTTTTTCTTTTTAAATATAACTTTAGTGTCTTTATTATTTTAGACATTAGTGTTAAGTTTATTTCTTCATGTTTTCTTTTTTCAAAAATAGACATATCATATTCAATACAAAAAAACTTTTTTAAATCACTATTTTTTAACATTTCTTCTACTTTTAAGAAAAAATCATATTTGTATTCTTTATATTTTTTTATTCATTCCTCGCCCCAAAATCATCATGACTTAGCTATATCCTCAGCATCTTTAAAATATTCTTCAATTTCACAAATACTTTCAGACAGATCTTTTTTGTTTAATTGAAAATTTTCCATAATATTTACTTAAATACTAAATTATTTATAGAATTATAAAAAAATGTCAATCAAACTCAATAGATTTTATTTTATGTAAAGTCTTTGGAAATTTTCTTTTACTATCTTTTGAAGTTCATTATTATTTATTTTTATTTCTTCTCATACAAAATTATAGATTTCTTTTACATAGGAAGGGTAGTTTGTCTTTCATCTAAATTGTTGTGGTGGAAGGTATGGGGCATCTGTTTCCAATAAAATATTATTTAATTTTGTTACCCTTAGACTATCTCTAATATTTTGTGCTTTTGGATAGCTTATATTACCACAAAAACCAATCCAAACATTTTCAAAAGTATTCTGAATTTTTTCAATTTCTTCTGGTCAATATCATCGACAATGAAAATATATTTTTAAATATTTGTATTTCTCCAAAACTTCTATAGTAGAATCAAAATCATCTCTAGAGTGAATAACTATAGGTAAATTAAATTCTTCTGCCAATTTACACTGCATTTCCAATAATTCCTTTTGTAATTCTAGTTTTTTTTCTCCATCATAATGAGTATCTATTCCTGCTTCTCATATGGCTACAATATATTTTGTGTTTTTTAAATATAGACTTTTTAATTTTTCAATTTCATCTTCAATATTTTCTTTGTTTATTTTTTCAAAAATAGCTTCAGAAGGGTGATATCATATTGTAGATCCAACAAAACATTTTCACTTATATTCTTTACTAATTATCAATCCATTTTTGTTATATTCATCATCAGCTCAAGTATTTACAAGATATTTTCATCAAATTTTTTCAAAATCCAAAACATGTTCTTTCCAATTTTCAAAAAGTTTTGGTGAGTTTAAGTGTGTATGGGAATCGATGTACATAAAATAGTTAAAAGTTAAAAGTCTCTAAAGTTATCAAGTTGTTTGCCAAATATATTTCTTTATAAAGTTTCAACTTGATGAACTTTTTGCTAATGCTTTAGCATTAAAGTATAAAAGGTCTTGCTTTAAAATGTTAATTAAATAATCTTTCAAAGCAAAAGTTTTTTATTTTTTTTATTGATTTTAATCATGATCCGAACAATAATATTGGGAATTTTTATGTTTATGATTTTGGTAATATTACATGAGTTGTGACATTTTATAACTGCTAGAAAATCTTGAGTAAAAGTTTTAGAATTTGGTATAGGTATACCACCCAAAATATGCAAACTTTGAACAGACAAAAAATGAACAGAATATACATTAAATTTAATACCTCTTGGATGATTTTGTAGATTAAAATGAGAAGATCCAAATGACAAAGCTGATTTTTATGCAAAAGATAGTTTTATATCAGCAAAATTTCGAAAAAAAATATTAATTTTGGCTTGATGAGTTTTAGCAAACTTTTTTGTAGCCTGGATAATTTTTGCTGGAGTATTTACAGCTTGAACAAAACCAATATCTGTATTGCCAGAAAATGCTATCCAATGAGAATCTCAAAGTTTATTGATGCCCACATACTCTTCTCTAGAAAAACAATGATTTATATCAGGGGAAAAGACAGACATGCCACTTGTAGTAGATACAATTATGGATCAAAGTTTGGCTGATGAGTTGTGATTTATGACATGAGATATTATTACAAATATAAATTCTGATACTGTTAATGCTCGAAATATATGAGCAGTATTAAAAGAAAATATTTGAGAAAAAATAAATATAGCATACATTAGGAACGGATCAAAAACAGTAGTTTCTTCTCAATGTCCAGAAGATAATTGTGTATTGTGAATAGTTTTTTCTACGTCTTGAAATTTACAAATACAAGATATAAAATATCCTTTGCCAAAATCATTACGACTTTGACTCAAAGAAGTGTGAGCTCAAGTAGATTTGACTTTTACAGCACTTTGAAAGTTATGAAAAAACCTTGTATCTTTTGATAGATCAAAGATAAAATGATCATTAAGTGGTTTAACATGACCAGTTTGAGTAATAAAGTTTTGAGAAAATTTACTAAATTCTGGTGGTCGAGTTTTGTATATAGCTTTTGCTGGTATGATATCTTTGGCTTTAGCAATATTCAATATACTTCCAATACCAGCTTTGGATTGATGAAGAATGTTGTGAGTTATAATACAGAAAGCAAGCAGACTTAAAGCAGAAAAATATTTCGTAATAGAGTGATATATTAATACTGTCTTTTTTATACTTCTTATGATTCTCTGAATTTATATAATATTTAAAGATCTAGTTGTATTTCGATGAGTTAATATACCGTTCTTAGGTTAGGAAAAATCATTAAAGAAACATAAAAAAACCTGATTAACTCAGGTTTTTTTAGTAGTCATTGCAGGGAACGCAATAACCTAGGAGATTACTTCATATTTCGTGATGATAGCATTATTTAACAGTCACTATCTTTGACCTTGTTATCAAACTCATATGCTTTTTTTGTATATTCTGGTAGGACACTTTCTAGTGTATCTCTCTTTTCGTGTTTTAAGTCATGATAAAGTTCATTTAACTCACTTATAATTTCTGTGTCCAGACACTTATTGTTTTCTGCCATTTTAATTAGTTCTTTATAATATTTTTGCATACTATATTTTCTTTCAAGTAGATCTCCATGTGTACCAAAGGTATTTTGTAAAAATACATCAACTTTTTGGAACATTACCTCAAATCAAGAAAACACACTCACTTTTTCTGCAGGATGTTTTTGTATATAAGATCGAGACATTCATAACAAAATTATTCATATAACAAACTTTATTAGATTTTTTTTAAGTTGTTTTTTTTCAGAATTATTCATAATATTGTTTTTTATAAAATATATAATAAAACTTTCTTATTGTTTTTAGCTCTTTTTTCAATACTATTATCCTACTTTATTGGGGATTTGTAACTAGAAATTAATTCTATAAATTAAACTTCAAATTTCTGTTTTCCATTTCCTAATTCTAAATTTATAAATAATATTTTCCAATGAAAAAAGCATTTGTAAATTGTCGAATAATGCCATGATGAGTTTTAAATGTTTTTTGTGATTTAATAGAGTTAGAAAAATTTTCAGAAGCAAAAATCTTTACTATTTTTTCAGACAGAGAGTATCTTGAAACAAAAAACTGAAAAATAGAAGTAGTGACAGCACTACCAAAATGGATAAACAATATCTTTCTAAAATTTTCAAACAAAAAATGATTTTTGGCAAAAATATTGGACTATCGTAATCTTATGTTTTTTTATAAGCCATTAATGAAAATATTAAGTAAAAAGATTACAAATTATAAGTCACCTAAAGTGGTTATTTCATCTTTTGCTATAGCCAAAAATTTAGAATTTTGTAAAAAAGATTATAATTGAGATTTTAGGCCTATTACATATTTGTACTTACATTCTCCAATGCAATATATTCGAAGTCACAATGAAGAATATATACAAAAATTAAAATGATTTAAATTAAAAATATTTAAATACATTACTCCAAAGCTTAGGGTTTGGGATCAAAAGTATGTTAATTATGATAAGGTTTATACAAATAGCAAGTATACATCAAATTTAGCAAAGCAAATTTATGATATAGATTCAAATGTTGATTATCCAAAAATAGATGAAACATTTTTAAATTCTAATATAAATTTAGAGCCAAACAGTTATTATATATATGTATGAAGACTTGTTAGATTTGTAAAAGAAGTAGATAAGATTATTAAACTTTTTAATGAGATAAATGAACCACTATTGATTATGTGAAGTTGACCTGATGAGAAATATCTAAAATCTATAGCAAAATGAAATATAATTTTCATCTGACGAATCAAAGATCCAAAAGAAAAGGCAAAAATAATAAAAAATGCAAAATGAATGATAAATATAACCAAGGAGAGTTTTGGAATAGTCACAGTAGAATCTTTGCTTCTATGAGTACCTGTTTTTGCTTACAATGATTGAGCATCTCCAGAGTTAGTTGACAATAATTCTTGAATTTTGGTTCCAAATAAAAAACATGATACATTATTAGAATATTTCCAAAAATTTAGCAAAAGAGATCGAGATAGATCTTTTATAAAAAAAGATATTTTAGAGAAAATAAAAAAAGCGTAATCGAATAACAGATCACGCATTAAGTTTTCTAAGAAGTTTCTTCTTTACAATAGGAATCTTACTTTTTATATTATCTTTTATTATAGGCATTATATGCCCTAGTATAAAAGCAGACAATATTACGCCTAAAAAGTATTTTTCTAATGGACCGAAATGTGATCTGAATATAAACAACCTTATAATATAGGGTATCTGTATCACCACAATAAAAGCTAATATATTAGCCCAATATTTTGGCCATTTCTTTTGTTTTATAAAATGATTTCTCATTTTTTCAAACAAAATCCATAAGCCAAAATCTATAACTAATGATATTATTCGAAACATTATAAGAAAAGATATTTCCTCCTTAGATGATACTATTATTTCTATAAATAATAATATTACAGCAGATACAAAATATATACAAGTATATATTATCATATCAATCAAACCATTTAGTACTTTATCCTTCATAATCGATATTTTTTATTTTATTCAACTATAAAAAATATAACAAAAAAATCAACTTATATGCTATTTATAAATTATAATTCAAAGTAATACAGATCAGTGAGCCAATAGTCGCATTATGTTGCTAAATATGATCGGTTTTTCCTTGTGAGATATTCAATAAGACAACCATAAACTAGCCGTAATTACATATGTTATCCAAGTTACCCTAGATATGTTAGAGGCGTCTTGAGTTTGAAAGATCGTTATAGTTTGTGGTAATGTCATGACTGGTCATATTAGTGCCACAAAATACATTCATTTGTCCAATATTTTTTTTTTATTTTCTTTTATTTTATAAAAAAAATTTTTTATAAAATGTTTTTCGTTATGTCTTTCCGTTATACTGTGTTTAATGTCAAATCTTATTTTTTGTATTATAGAAAAAAATCTATTTTTATTTTCTTTTTTTTTCTTTTTTTCTATGTATTGCATTCACAAAGCTCAAGATGGCATTATTTCTTTTTTATAACATAAATAATTCTTTCTATATCTCATTCAAACAATTTATATTTGTGTTTTTTCTTTATATCTAGTTTATATTTTTTACAAATTTTTTGCAAATCTTGATATTCTTTATTATCGTATTGTTTATATAATATAAATGAACCTCATTTTTTTAGTAAACCATAAGACCAAGGTATAATTTTATCTATATATCAAACAGCTCTTGCTGTAATATAATCAAAATTTTCATCAAAATCTTCTATTCTACTCCGTTTACATTCAACATTATTCAATCAAAGTTTTTTAATTATATCATTTACTGCATCTACTTTTTTTCTTCTAGCATCAATTCAAACAAAATTAGATCATTTATTTTTTATAGCTAGTGGTAGTAGTGGAAAACCACCACCAGTACCTATATCACATATTTTTTTTCAATTTTTAATTTTCAAGATTTTTTCTAATTCTAATGCATCTTTTATATGTTTCAAAAAAATACCATCAGCATCTCTGATAGCAGACAAATTTATTTGTTTATTTTTTTCTAAAAATATTTTTATTAAATCTATTCGCATTCTAATATTTTATGTAAATTACCTCATTTAAAGTACCTCCCTTTTCAAGGGAGGGGGACCGCTTGCGGTGGTGGGTTTTAAAACAAAGGGGACTACTATATTTTTTAATGGATCACATAAGTATCAACAAGAGCAGTATCCCCAGCAGTGATTATTCAAAGTAAAGGTTCTTCTTTTTTACCAGTTTCTGTAATAAACACGACTCATATCTTTTTCTTTTCTTGTTTTTTAATTGTAAATAATTCATCTATTTCATATATATTTGTTTTCTTACTGATAAATAAAACATATTTATCTTCATCTTTTATATCTAGTTCTAAATCACTTATTTTAATATTATTCATATCTTTTTTTCACATATTTTGAGAAAGCCAATTTAATATTTTACTTTCTGTAAGGCTGCCAATATACTTGTTATTTTTATCATATACAGGTACATGAGAATAGTTGTTTTTTTCCATTTCTTGTATTATGTTCTCTAATTTATCGTTTTTTTTACAAGTAAAAACAGATCCCCCAAAAACATCTATACATCTTGGTGGTTTTTTTATATTATCTGCGTATTTTGCTAGTTGTTTTATGGCATAAGGGCTTGGATAAACATAGGTGTGTCCATCTAACTTTATACCGTGTGTTATTTGATTTCTAATTTCACCAAAATATCTTAGCTGAAACTGATGTATTTTTATAAACCAAGATATAGAAAAGTTTCCATTTATTGTTCTTTTTAATTTTTCATTGTACGGTAAATAAATATCTAATCACAAAATCTTATCCAAATGTTTGTCAATTTGGTTAAAAAGAGCCAGAAATTGCATTATTAAATCTGGTTTTTCATCGTATTTTTTTATTAATTTAGTGTTTTCCATATTTTTTTAATATATAATATATCACACCAATATAATTATATAGAAAAACTAAATTTTATGCAAATTTATCTTACCTGAATATTGATTCAGCTTAATAATGTAGTCAAGTTATTTATAGCATTTTTTTCTGCAGAAACTAATATGCCATTTTCAATTGCTTCTATTTTCATGTCTTCTTTAGCTTTGTTTCTAATTTTTGTCTCCATTTCTATATTTCATTTTGTTAGTATTCATATTCTCCTATCATAAGGCTTACTATTTTCATCAATTGTTACATGTAATATTTCAGCTTTAGGAAAATCTATACTAACGCTTCAATCCAAATTAGTTCTTATATCACCAGTGTTTAATTTTTCTAAATCTATACCAGCTACGACTGTTCATTCCAATTGGAATATCATTTTATCTTGAAATAATGCATTTTGTATTGTATTATCAAAAGATATAGATGGTATTATATCTATCAAATCTTTCTCAGCCTCCATAATTTTTGTAATGATCATTTCTGCAGATTCAATTTTATTTACAGATTTTAATTCATTAATTACGCTCTTTGTCGTATCCGTCACAATTATTTCTTGTTTTTGCAATAAATTCCATACAAAGTAAGCTAATATGATTATAGCTATTATAAATATTATATTAAAAAGTTTTTTCAGTAATTTCATATTGATAGATTGAAAAAAATAAATAATAATAACGTTACAGCGTATAAACGTTTAAATGTTACAACGCAACGCTGTCACGATGAAACTTTATTATTATTTAAGTAAAAAAATATGAAAATCAAATCAAAAAACTTTAAGACAGCCTCTATAGTATTTTTAGTTTTAGCTTTAGTTTATTTGTGAGTTTGGTATTTTGCCAAATCGATTATTAGCAAAGACAAAGTATGTTATCAAAATTGATGTTTTGTAGTAGAGATAGCTGATACAGAAGAAGAAAGACAAAAATGATTGATGAATCGTAAAGCTATGGGTTCTGATAGGGGAATGTTATTTGTTTTTCAAGAAGAAAAAAAACATGGATTTTGGATGAAAAACACACTAATACCATTGGATATGATACGAATAGATTCAGATTATAATATAGTAGATATACAAACAGCACAACCATGTTATACGCAGGTTTGTTCTACATATATTCCAAAGTTAGATTCCACCTATGTGTTAGAAATAAATGCTTGAATTTCTGAAAAAGAAAAAATAAATATCTGAGATCAGCTAGAGTTCAAAGTTAAAAGTTTATAAAGTTGTTAAGTTTCTTTTAACTTTCAACTTTTCACTATCAACTTAGGAGCATTAGCGACGAGCTATTCTTCTTCATTTCCTTCTCACTTCAAAATTGGCATAAAGCGGAAGTATTCCAAAACTTGAAGTCATGTAAACCTTCATACCAGCATTATCAAAAATCATACCAATATTATTATTTCAGGATATGACAATAATACAGATCTAATCCATATAGAACTTATTGTAAAATATACTAATATAGACACAATCAAAAACTCCACAAGAGATATTAACCAACCTTTGCTAAACATCTTAAATCATTCATGAAAAACTTTATCTGTAACTAGAATCAAAAACATTATTGGGAATACTGCAAAAACATTATTAAATATTTGTAGATCTACCATATTAATTCATAAGATTTTATCCAACCCTAAAAACAAAATAATCGTTAAAAAGTATATTATTATCAAAAGAGATATTTTTGCACTATGTAGTAAATAAAATTTTTTCGTTATTAGTCTAGCAAGTACAGTAGCAATAAATGCTATTAGAAAAAATATTATAGTAGCATGTGTTCACAATACTGATATAGATAGTCAAAACAAAAGAGGACTAAATGTACCAAAAACAGAAAATCAAACTACTTGTCTAAAGATAGTTATGATTAGTGCAGCTACACTTAATGTCAGAAACAATCATATCAAATTTATTGGTAATCCATTTGCTATTAATGTGTCAATAATATAAGAAAGAACCAATCGATTGGATGTTTTTTGGTATGAGAGTGGAAAAAGTTCTATCAAAGATTCATTTACAATATTTTTACCAAATGAAATTTCAGATATTAAATTTAATAAATGATCATTGTTTATCATATATATGTTTTCATTTTTTATTAGCATGATATATTTTGACAATATTCTTTTCATTAGATGTTTATTTGTATTGTTTATTACAAATATTTCTTGTTTTGAAAAGTCTATATTTTCTGATTTAGATAATTTTCATAATATTTGAAAGACAGTATCAGTTTCTTTGTTGTTCACAATTATTATATCTGAATTTTTTAATATATTTTGCTTTTCTAATAATTTGTTTACTATCTCATCTTCTGAAAACACACTATTTGAGACTAAAACTTTATTAAACAAAATAGCATTACTTTTGAAATTGTTTTCATATCATATACCAAATTCTTCCAAATCATATCATATATAAAATACTGATTTATAGAATACATCAAGTTTTTTTTCTAGATCATATTTACAATTGTCTAACGTTAAACTAGCTTTTAGTAAATATTCTCATTCACTTTCAAAATTAAAGAAAAACTTATCTCCTTGTACAGATTCAAGTCTTTGATCATCTTTCCATAAACTATAATAACTATTAAGTTCACTACTATCTTTTAATCCCCAAGTATCATTTATTGTATATTCTGATACCTGATTCGTTGTGATAGAGGAGTCTCATTTCAATTCAATTCTATTTGGATCACAATATCTTTGAGCCGCTGAGACTCAGATAATAAAAGATAATCATAATACTAATAATGTAAGTTTTATTATTTTCATCATAATTTTTTATAATAAAAGATTATTTTATTTCTAATATATTAAAATAATTTTTATTCAAAAACTTTAAATCTTTTTTGAATTGTTCATTAGATTTGTTTTTTAATACAATAGTTCATATTTTACCAAAGCCATCTCTAGTTAATCATATTCTTGTACCAATTTTCACATCTCATTTATTTATTCTAAAAAAAGATTTTAATTTTGTTATTTCATCCAGTAATGATTCATTATATCAGTAAAATACACAGTTTTTATTAGGATACAAGGCAAATATTGCTATATTATTATCTATTTTTATATTTGGTATTTTTTTTCACTTTTCTATAAAAGGATATTTTAATATATTTATATTATTTCATTCTTCATGCATTTCTAGCCTATATCATCAAATTCTTCCATTAGTTTCTATCGTTTTATA
>DATFJH010000008.1:0-16030 GCA_035269265.1 Candidatus Absconditabacterales bacterium | reverse complement strand
TTTTGATTGGTTTTTCCTATTTAGACCTATATAAAATATTTTGTAAAAAAAGTCAAAAAAAGTCTTGCAATAGACCTTGGTTTTGTTATAACTTTACGCGCAACACTGCTCCTGGTGTTTTTTTTAACAAAAGAAACTCAGGTTAGGTTGAGGGTATTTAACACAATAATATAATATATTACGTTTATTCGAATTGCAAGAATTTTTTTATTTTTGCAAAAAATTGCAACAAATCTTATTAAAAGCAAAGAATGGATGCCTTGGGTAAAAAAGAGGATGAAGGACGTATTTGGCTGCGATAAGCTCTGGTGAGGTGCCAAAAACCGCTTGGAACCAGAGATTTCCGAATGGGGAAACCTTCCCGGTATAACCGGGAGTAAAAACCAAGACCCTGTGAATTGAAATATCTTAGTAACAGGAGGAAAAGAAATCGTAAGAGATTCTCTTAGTAGCGACGAGCGAACGGGGAATAGTCCAAACCAAATCAGTGTAAGGTTCTAGCCGTTGCTGATTGTGGTGTTGTGGGGCTAATTGTGAGATAACTAGAATTATCTCAAAGGAATAATATTTATCTAAAAGAAGTGTCTGGGAAGTCACACCACAGAGGGTTACAGTCCCGTATTTGAAAGGTAAATACGCCTTTAATTAGTTCCCAAGTAGCGTCGGACACGAGAAATTCGGCGTGAATCCGGGCAGACCACTGTCCAAGACTAAATACTTTTTTACACCGATAGCGCATAGTACCGTGAGGGAACGGTGAAAAGAACCCCAGAAAGGGGAGTGAAATAGATCCTGAAATTCTTTGCTTACAATTAAGTGGGAGCCTATACGGTGACCACGTACCTATTGACGAATGGGCTAGCGAGTTATTGATACTAGCAAGGTTAAGGCAGTTATAGCTGAAGCCGTAGGGAAACCGAGTCTGAAAAGGGCGATTTAGTTAGTGTTAATAGACCCGAAGCGATATGAGCTAGGCATGGGCAGGCTGAAGACACGCGAAAGCGTGTTGGAGGGCCGAACGGTTAGGTGCTGCAAAACCTTCCGATGACCTGTGTTTAGGAGTGAAAAGCTCATCGAATATCGCGATAGCTGGTTCTCTCCGAAATGCATTTAGGTGCAGCCTGTAAATAAGATCTCATAGAGGTAGAGCTCTGATAAGGCTAGGGGTGTCGAGAGGCATTACCAAACCTTGTTAAACTTCGAATGCTATGAGGAATTTTACAGAGTGAGACTGCGGGGGCAAGCTTCGTAGTCGAAAGGATAACAGTCCAGATTCCTAATTAAGGTCCCTAAAGTGTAGTTAAGTGGAAAAGGAGGTGTCTTTGCTTAGACATTCAGGAGGTTTGCTTAGAAGCAGCAATCCTTTAAAGAAAGCGTAACAGCTCACTGAACAAGCGAAGATGCGCCGAAGATGTAACGGGGCTAAAACTACATACCGAAATTGGAAGTCCATATTTATATGGGCGGTAGGAGAGTGTTCTATATGGGATGAAGCATTACACTGCGAGGTGGTGTGGACTTTATAGAAGCAACAATGCTAGCATGAGTAACGTCGCCAAGTGAAAATCTTGGCCGCCAAAACCCTAAGGATTCCTACGCAACGTTCATCGTCGTAGGGTTAGTCGAGACCTAAGGTTCTACTAGAAATAGTAGGTCGATGGATAGCAGGTTAATATTCCTGCACCTATTTATACAGTGATGTGGTTACACATCGGGATGTGTGAGAGCTCACTAAGGATGTGAGTCGAGATTATTAGATGACTTTGACTTGTCAAAGGGCATATGTAGGGAAATCCGCATATGTTTAAAATCGAGTTTGATCGGAAATGATTCTTCGGATGATTGATTCTCATAGTTCTGGTGTCAAGAAAACCCACTAAACTTATGTATAAGTAGCTCGTACCCAGATCAGACACTTGTAGGGAAGTTGAGAATACTAAGGCGATTGGGTTAACTAATGGATAAGGAACTAGGCAAATCAGCGGGCGTACTTTCGAAATAAGCCCTGCCTATAGCAATATAGGCCGCAGCGAATGACGTGGGGGGGACTGTTTATCAAAAACACAGCTCTCTGCTAACATGTAAATGGATGTATAGAGGGTGATGCCTGTCCAATGCCAGAATGTTACGCACTCTTGTGCAAGCTCGAGTGTTAAGCACTGGTGAATGACGGCCGTAACTATGACGGTCCTAAGGTAGCGAAATTCCTTGTCGGGTAAGTTCCGACGCGCATGAACGGCACAACCATCCCCACACTGTCTTGTCCTTAGACCCAGTGAAATTACAATCCCGGTAAAAATGCCGGGTAGTTGCAGTTAGACGGAAAGACCCCGTGAAGCTTTACTGTAAATTGATATTGGGCTGTAGTATGCGTTGCTCAGTATAAGTGGGAGGCTTTGAAGGTTCATCTTTGGATGGGCTGGAGCCAAAATTTGAGATACCACTCAATACATATCGCATCTCTAACCCCATAACATTGGGGAACAGTGTCAGTTGGACAGTTTACCTGGGGCGGGTGCCTCCTAAAATGTAACGGAGGCGTACAAAGGTTTGCTTACTACGGATGGAAACCGTGGTGGACGTATATTCGCACAAGCAAGCTTAACTGTGAGACTGACAGGTCGAACAGATAGGAAACTAGGTGAAAGTGATCCGGATCTTCCGAGTGGAAGGGGATCCGCTCAACGGATAAAAGTTACTCCGGGGATAACAGGCTAATGGAATCTAAGCGTTCACAGCGACGATTCCGTTTGGCACCTCGATGTCGGCTCGTCGCATCCTGGGGCTGTAGAAGGTCCCAAGGGTTGGGTTGTTCACCCATTAAAGCGGGACGCGAGCTGGGTTCAGAACGTCGTGAGACAGTTCGGTCCCTATCTACTGTAACCGTAGGCAATTTGAGAAATCCTGTCCCTAGTACGAGAGGACCGGGATGGACTAGCCTCTGGTAGTACCAGTTGTCGCGCCAGCGGCACCGCTGGATAGCTATGCTAGGAATAGATAACCACTGAAAGCATCTAAGTGGGAAACTTGTTTCAAGATTAGATTGCCCTCTCTTTATGAGTTAAGAGCCCTGCGAGACTAGCAGGTTGATAGGCGTCATGTGTAAGTCTAGTGATAGATTTAGCAAAGATGTACTAATAGCTCGAGCGAGTTTTGTTGTAATTTCGAATAGCGTAATATATTATATTATTGTGGACAACCAAATGTGTTGTAAATGGAAGATAAAACCTTATAGTGAGGTTTATGATTTATGTTCACAAATGGTGGTGCTTATGTGTTTTGGGGAAATACCTGTTCCCATTCCGAATACAGAAGTCAAGCCCAATTCAGTCGATGATACTGGTTACATTGTAGCTGGGAAAGTAGATTGGTGCCACCATTTGTGAATATAGATTCACGATCATTAATAGTATAAATAAGAGATAAAGTAAGATTTTTTTTGTTTGTGAAGAGTTTGACCCTGGCTCAGGATGAACGCTAGCAGAACGCCTAACACATGCAAGTCGAACGAGAAACCTACTTCGGTAGGTAGACAGTGGCAGACGAGCGAGTAACGCGTACTTAACTTGCCCTCGAGATGAGAACAACTATGGAGACATAGCTAATTCTCAATATGCTCACGATGGTGAAATTCCAATGTGAGGAAAGATTTATCGCTCGGGGAGAGGGGTGCGTCCTATCAGGTTGTTGGTGAGGTAAAGGCTCACCAAGCCTATGACGGGTAGCCGGTTTGAGATGATGATCGGCCGCGATGGGACTGAGACACGGCCCATACTCCTACGGGAGGCAGCAGTGGGGAATATTGCACAATGGACGAAAGTCTGATGCAGCGATTCTGCGTGGAGGATGAAGCATTACGGTGTGTAAACTCCTTTTTTGGTAGAAGACGAATGACGGTATACCAAGAATAAGGGACGGCTAACTATGTGCCAGCAGCCGCGGTAATACATAGGTCCCAAGCGTTATCCGGATTTACTGGGCGTAAAGTGTCCGTAGCCGGACATATAAGTCTGTTTTCAAATCCTATGGCTCAACCATAGACAGGGAATAGATACTGTATGTCTGGAAGTTATTGGAGGTTAGTGGAATTTCAGGTGGAGCGGTGGAATGCGTTGATATCTGAAAGAACGCCGAAAGCGAAAGCAGCTAACTACAATAAACTTGACGGTAAGGGACGAAAGCTTGGGGAGCGAACGGGATTAGATACCCCGGTAGTCCAAGCCGTAAATGATGCATGCTAGATGTTTTGGACCCTCGTGGTCTGGAGTGTCGTAATCTAACGAGTTAAGCATGCCGCCTGGGTAGTATATTCGCAAGAATGAAACTCAAAGGGATAGGCGGGGGAACACACAAGCAGTGGATTGTCTAGATTAATTGGATAATAAGCCAAGAATCTTACCTAGATTTGACATGTACTATGTCCTATGTGAAAGCATAGTAGTCCGAGCAATCGGACATGGTATACAGGTGGTGCATGGTCGTCGTCAGCTCGTGCCGCAAGGTGTCTAGTTAAGTCTGGAAACGAGCGCAACCCTCATCTTTAGTTAGAATGTCTAAAGAGACTGCTCCGGTAACGGAGAGGAAGGAGAGGATGACGTCAGATCCTCATGCCCCTTACATCTAGGGCTTCATAGACAATACAATGGGTGATACAACGAGAAGCTAAGCCGCGAGGTGGAGCAAACCTCTAAAATCATCCCAAGTTCGGATTGTAGTCTGGAACTCGACTACATGAAGTTGGAATTGCTAGTAATGGCGGGTCAGCTACACCGCCGTGAATATGTCCCTGTTCCTTGCACTCACCGCCCGTCAAACCATGGGAGCTGAGCGCCTCTGAAGATGTGCCTTGCATATTAAGGAGGAAATTAGTGACTGGGGTTAAGTCGTAACAAGGTATCCCTACCGGAAGGTGGGGATAGACCACCATCCTAAAACTTTGAAAAACTAGGTTATTGCTGAAATGCTTTAACCAAAAAACTAAATTTTGCTTTATCTCTTATTAATACTATTGATACTAAAAAAACTAAGCTTTATTGCTTAGTTTTTTTGTATTTAAATTTATTTGCGATAATTTGACAGGTTTAATTATTTTGTTATAATATTAGTGTGACTTTAAATGTGTTTTACAAGTTAATATGGTTATTAAAAATAAAACAAAAGATGATATGTTGATTCAAGTAAACTCATTTTTAGAGTCTATATCTCAAAAATGAGAAATATCAGAAAAAACTAGAGACAATATCTTGAGTTTATTAGACTGAGAACAATGATTTTTAAGCTGGTTAAAGAAAAGATTATGACTAGACTTGGATTTATACGACAAAAAAGAGCTAAATAAGAAATTATCAAAGATACTTAAAAACGAAGCTTCTTTTGATATAATTTGGCAAGAATACATAAGTAAAATGAAAAAAGATAGGTTAGATAAACTATATTTAACCAAAGCCAAGAAAAGATTTGAACCACATAAAACCTTAAATAAAGATATAAATGATAAAATTATATCATTTATAAGAGATTTGTTAAAGTCTAAATCTGAAGAAGATTTAAAAAAGCTAGGGATAATATTAGACTCATCGCTTTGGAAAAATTCAAAATTTGAAGAAAACTGAATATACTTTGTGTGAGATGTTTTTCCAGATATAGTAAAAAATTTAAGCATTGATGAATTGAACATACTTTTGAGATTTGAAGACCAAAATCGAGTTTTTCTAAGTGAAATAAACCAAATAAAAACAAGCAATTGAGATATAATTAAGATATTCAGGTTAATCTTAGATAATTTTAATTTAAAAAAGATATTTGACTTGGATAAAAATTATAATCATTTTAAGAATCAAGATATGCGGTCTTATGATACAATAAAGTCTAATATATCTCTTTTGAAGAATAAATGATACGATATTGAAAATATATTACCTAAAAACATAGTAAAGAAAGATTTGAGTAAATATATAAACATATTAAATGAATCTAATATTATTGAAAATAGAGAAAACTCTTTAAATATTATTTCAGACTTTGATTTATACAATATAAATACATTATTAAGCAGAAGACCTACTACTCATTATGAATGAAATTGAGACTATACTAGTACCATAGTAGAAATGGAATGATGAGATTGGAATAACGACAAAATAACAGAAGATTTTATAAACTCTATTTTTGGATATGTGGATGAACATAGTTTAATTTTTTTGAAAAAATTACGAACATCTTATTGGACTGATAATTGGCAAAAAAATATAAATTTTGCAAAGAATGAATGAGTTATTAAGTCAAATAAAATCTTTAGTTTTGAAGAACTATATGGTGACAGAGCAGAACAAAACGAAATAATAGCTCGTCTAAAGACAGTATCAAACAAGAGTATAGCAGTTTTTTTTGAAAAATTAAAAAATCTTTGAATGGAAACGCTAGAACAAAGAAAAAAAATACTAAAAATTATTTTAATTTTCTGAGGTAAGCTAGAGGTCAATATTGATAAAATAAATATATTAATAGACAATATGTGCATAGATAATATTGATATAATAACGGATATATATGATAAACATTCTGATGCAAAACTTTATGAAGTTTTTAGTAAGACTAAGATTGAAAATCTAAAATATATAGTAGAAAACATTACAAAAAACATTGACGATTTGAAAGAGTTGAAAGGTTTAGGATATGCAAATCCTGAAAACCTAAAAACAATTGTAGATAATGTTTCAAAAAACAAAGCAGATCTTCTTGATATGGAAAAGATCCTAGAATCTGCAAATACTGAAAACCTAAAAATAATTGTAGATAATGTTTCAACAGATCCTAATGATCTTATAAAATTAGAGCATATCTTATGACAATCACAAACAGAAAATCTTCAGTATATTGTAAACAATGTATCAAAAAATGTTGAAGATTTAATAAAACTACAAAAAGTATTACAATTTTCAAATCCAGAAAATTTAAAAACAATGATCGAAGTATGAGAAGATGATCCTAATAGATTGGTTGAGTTAACAGATATCTTAACAAGAGTCAGTAGATTCAGAACTAAATTTTTGGCTGTTGTTTATAACTTTTTGAAAGAAAACCTTGATAAAGAACTAGATATTACAGAGTATTTGGTTTCAATATTTTTAACAAACAATGTAAAAGAGATAGAAACTTTTATTAAAAACATAGAAAATAACGACAAGTGATTTTATTTTTGATATTTTGTAGAGGCGACTAAGCTATGAATAGAAATTAAAAACAATCCCGTAAATAAAGAAAACTTCTTGGATTATATACAAGATGATAATTGTGTCATTTTTGAATTTGAGAAGGATATGTGGTCTATAAACTCTTGAATTGATAGACCATTTACTAAAAATCGATTTTTAAAGAATCAAGATAGATTAGAATATCTCAACCCAGAGAAAATAGAGACATTTAGAAAGTTTGGTACTGTGATATGACTTTGAATTATGGAGTGAACAGAAAATATCGAAAAATTAAGATGATTTTATGATTATATGTTTAAAAATATATCTTTGGATAAGTCTAGATCTTCTATATTACAACTTTGAGAAGTACTGAATTTAGTGCTTAGAGAAGAAAAATATGATCTACTTGATGAAGCTGTATATTGAGAAGAGAAAATATGATTACTTTTTAAGAGTTTTGTAGAAGAACATAAAATATCAGATAAATGAAGGACAATTTTGTCTTTAATGATAACAAGAGAAATAAACTCAAGTTTTGCTATACACAAAAACAAGGAATGAGAAAGTGAGGTAGATAGTGTTGATTTAAAAGTAATTTTAATGTGAGTATTTGAAAAACTAAAAATGTATAAGAAGATAATTGATAAATATAAAAACACACCAATCAAAACTTCAGTATGAATGGAATATGAGGTAACGCAGTGAATAGTTGATGGATATAAAGAAATAACTAAAAGTGATTATGTAAATGATATAAAAATTTTATCCGAATATGTTTGAATTGGAGAATGAAATGATGCTAAATATGAAATAGCTACAAAGCCCACAGATAATCCATATTTGTTGTTGTTGGAATTAGAACTATTAGAGGATCTAGATTTTCTGGATATTAACTTTAAAAGGGAAGACTATAAGAAATGATCTAGAAGTTTACATATAACTTTAGGCTGAGAGTATGGAGTAAAGTATGATAAAAATGCAAACTTTATACAGAACATATTGGTAGCTTCAAACTTTTGATGAATAAATATGGGTGAAGAAGTTTCAAAAATCAACAATTATTCCAACATAAGAGACAAAGGATCTGATTGTGAAGCACTTTTTGATAATAAAAAAACTGAATGTACAGAGTACAGAAGTTTAAGTATAGATAAGGCTGAACCTTTCGGAAGATTACTTATATCAATATTTAATCTAAATATGGCAAAACAATTGGTAGACAAATATATATGAAAGCAAAAAGAGGAATTAAAAAATATTGATAATTATCCAGATTTTAGAAAAGAAGTAGAAATTATTAACAAAAATAACAAAGAAAACATAGTAAATATTTGAGAAAACGACATGAAGATTATTTACGAATTCTTAAGATTGAAGTTTGATATATATAAGATAATAGAAAACCATAACAATAATTTTATTAAAGATGAAATATTGTTATGAAATGATGAATTGTTGGATGTAGAATCAACAACAGATTTGTTAGATTTTATGAGGTTTTGGAATTCAACTTGAATATATGTAGCGAAATTGCATACAATATTTTCTGATGTAAATAATTTAAAATTATTTATTGGTAAAGAAATAAGAAACGAAACAGAGTTCCGAGATCTTCTGGAGGAAAATAATATAAAAACAGAAGGCGTGAATAGGAGTTGAATATATATGTATTATAAAAAAAGACTAGAAAAGCCACTTATGAAAATACTCAAAAATAAATATATATCAGAAAATTTGGCACAATACTTAAATACTAATTTTAAAGAAATTGAAAATAAAGCAGAAAATAGTGAAAGATTAAAAAAAGATTACAAAAGTATGTCAAAAGAGGATTTTATGAATTATATAAGTATTGATAAAGAAGATTTTGAAAGATATATCGAACCTGATTTTATAAATAAATTTACAAGGATAAATAATTTCTTTTTAAAGAAAGATACCATTAATGCATTTAACTCACTTGCAACAACAATAGAGGGGTGAGAAAAAATACAAAACAATTTTGCTTTGGAAAGTACAATTTTTGAAAAAGTTGAAAGATGATTAGTTGAGAGGATGTGACCCAATGAAATACAGAAATCTAGTGATAATATGATTACAAAAGCAATACAAAAAAGAATACTAGAGTTTAATAATAACATTCAAGGTGTACTTAAAAAAGAAAATCCAGCAATTATGATAAACAATTCTAAAAGTGCCGCATAGAAACTAACAGACTTATTTTTTCTTATATATCAAGTCACTATTAAACAATAAATAGCTCAAAATAAAATAACAAGCTATCAATATAACTATTGTTAATATTTTTATGTTGTAGAATAGTGTTAAATTATATACTGCATGTAAAACAAAACCACTCAATATTCATATCAATATATTTAACCAATATTTTTTGTTTGATGTTTTGTTTTTTACTACAAAAAAGGCTATAAGCCCTGTAGCCACTACATGCAATAGTGTGGCAAATATTGATCTACCCACAGTCATCAACAATACCTTTCATTCAGAAAAATAGTTTACTATTAGATAAAAAATATTTTCAACTACACTAAATCAAAGTCATGCTATGATAGCAAAAAATATTAAATCTGCAGTTTGTCGTTTGTTGTCTACTCATGTCTTTTTATGATTTTTACCAAGCAATTCCTTTTCTTCTAAAAAGACATTTTGTCATATAGAAAATTTCAATATTTCTTCAGCATAGCTAGATATGATATAATACATCACAAGTATATTTATTCACATTATACTTCATCATATACCAATTCACAAAAACAATAAAATAGCTATAATTATAAAATTTAAAGATTTTTTCTTTTTGATATTTCCAAAAGATGTTGTAAGAAGTATAATGAAAGACAAACAATATATCAAAAAAGATCATATATTTTTCCAAGTATTATTTTGCAACAAATATAAATTTTCTTGACCAAAAAATATTAATATATCTTTGTAAAAATATAAAAAAGCAACCAAAATTATTGAAAGTATAAAAATATTTATGCTTAATCTTAGTTTAAATTTTTTGTTTTTGAAGCCATTGTTTATTATCCATACCCAGATATAAACAATTATCAATATTCATAATATTCACCAAACTAATTTCATCAATTACATTTTATATAAACATTCAGTCATTCTGAGTGGTAACGAAGAATCCATTATACATAGGAATGTGTTATGTCAAAATACTAGATTCTTCGACTTCGCTATGCTTCACTCAGAATGACTGGTTATTATTATTTTATGAAAGATTTTACAACTTCTTTTATATTGTTTTTGATGCTATCAGAATTTTCTGGATTACATACTACAAACAATTCTTGTGCAGTCGCTCATTTGCTCATAATACATTTAAATCCACTATCAGTAGGTATCGTGATCCTAAATCTCATAGCGCTGCTTCACTTTTGCTGTCTTGAAATCCTACCAGGGATTATTCTACTAATATCTGGATTTTTTTCAATTTCAAGCAAAAGTTTTTGAAAATCAGATAAGATATGATGTTCTGTTTTTACTTTTTTAAATTTTGTTCTCATATTGCAACTTATTCAAAATAAACTATAACAACTCAACTTACTTTTCTCCGATAAAAAATATTTATAAAATTTACTATTTATCGAGAGTCCTCGATTTTTAATTCCTTATTGTTATAATAATAAAAATCGGGAAACTTTCAACTTTATACTTTCAACTACTTATATGAAAATTCAATCATTATTACAAAACTCACAATATCAACAAAAAAGAGTATTAGAAAATTTAATATGTCATTTTCAAAATATCAAAAGAGAACAACTTCGAACTTCTATGGATCAAGAAATATCTTTAGATATTTTGAATAAAATAAAAAAAGCTTATGATGATTTTGTAATAGATAAAAAACCATTAGAATATGTGCTTGGTTATGTTGAGTTTATGAATAATCAGTTTAAAATAGATAGTAGAGCACTTATTCCTCGTCCAGAGACAGAATATATGATACAAGCTGTTAATGAATACGTTACAACGTTGAAAAATAGCCCTCCTTGTGAAGGAGGGGAAGGGGAGGTTTTTGTGATTCAATCCACTGATTCCCCCTTACAAAAGGGGACAATATGAAACAATATTTTGCTTGATATTGGTACGGGGTGTGGAGTATTAGGATTATCTGTAATATTACATAACGAAAACTTTTTTCAACAAGCGTATTTGAGTGAATACATAAATGATACTCTTTCTTTAGCTCAAGAAAACTATGAAATATTTAAACCAAGACTTTGAGATACAAAAGTAAACTTAGTCAAATCAAATTTATTGAATTTTTTAGAAAATTCTCAATTCTCAATTCTCAATTCTCAATTAATTTTAGTAGCAAATCTTCCATATATACCAGATGAAATGTTTGATACAAATGTGTGAGAAAATGTAAAAAATCGAGAGCCTAGACCAGCTTTTGTGGGATGAGATGATTGATTAGATTACTATCGTGAAATGTTTGAGCAAATATTTAAATTAGTTGAAAATTGAAGGTTTAAAGTTGAAAGTTGATTTGTTATGTTTTTGGAAATGATGACTTGGCAGGTAGATATTTTGCGCCAAGAATTTTGAGACAAGATAAGTTTTGAAGAAGTAAAAACATTTCACTTCAATATTAGAATCGTAAAAGCTCAATTAAAAATCGTTTAATCGTTGAAACGTTTCAGCGATGTAACGTTTTTTATAATTGATTGGCGAAATAATCTTCTTTACTTTGGAATTCAAATTCTGGTATTAAGTTTTCTCATGTAATTTCTTCCAAAAAATTTTCCAACATTTTTTTTGTATCTTCTTTTCCAAGCAATACTTCAGCCATTTTGTTTATGACTATAAATTGTGCTTTTCAATCTCATATATTTTTTACAATTGTGTGATTTTTTAAATTGTCTTTCAATGTATTACTTTCTACAAGATCAACAAGTTTTTTCATGATTTCATCATAATTTCAAATGTTAGTTTTTTTTGTTGATTCTTGATTTGATTTTTCTTCTTCTACGACAATATCATTTTTTTCATTAGTACTTTCTTTTTCGTTTGATGATGATTCTAGATTTTTAGTTTTTGATTTTTCTTCTACTCATTTTGAATTTGAGTTTTCTTTTTTATTGTTGTGTTCATTGTTTTGTGTTCATAATTGTTTATTTATTGCCACTTTGTATACCATAGTGGGGTACGGGTAATATTTTACAGTACCAATAATCTCTGAAAAAGCTTCAGAAATTTTTAAAAGAAAATCTGTATCTTCCATCAAATGTTGGTCTATATACATAATATTTTGTTTTGCAAATTGTACCAAATCTACTCATTGATCACTTATTTCATCTACTTTTTCAAATATTTCATTTCTATCTCCCACTTTTATTAAATCCAAAAATTGTTTTATCATTGCTTCACTAGCTACCCCCAAAAACTTAGTAACATTTTCTTCATTTACATCTCCAAATACACTTACTTGATCAATATATTTTACTGCATCTCTCATACCTCATTCAGATATTTTTGCTATCAATTCTAGTGCTTTTGGATCATAAGAAAGTCATTCTAATTTACAAATTTCTTCCAAACGATCTATCATTTTTTTTCACAAAATCTTTTTGAAATTGAAAACTTGGCAACGAGATATAATTGTATCTGGTACTTTGTGTATCTCTGTAGTAGCCAAAATAAAACATACATTTTCTTTGGGTTCTTCTATGGTTTTCAACAAAGCATTAAATGCTCATTTACTTAGCATATGTACCTCATCTATCACATATATTTTCTTTTTTAATTGTGTTGGTGGATAAGGTACTTTGTCCAATATTTCTTCTCTTATATTGTCTACTCCAGTATGACTTGCAGCATCTATTTCTACATAATCCAAGGTCTTTCATTCAGATATTGTTTTACAATTGTCACATTGGTTGCAAGGATTTCAGTTTTGTAAGTCCAAACAATTTAAAGCTTTGGCCAATATTCTAGCGGCTGTAGTTTTACCAGTACCTCTTGGTCCAAAAAAAAGATAATTATGATTTATTTTTTGATCATTTTTCATTTGAGCTTTCAAAATATCTGTAATATGATCTTGAGCAGCTATTGTATCAAAATTTTGTGGACGATATTTGTTTGCCAAAGACATTCAAACTTAGTTATAAGTTAAAAGTTGAAAGTGAAAAGTTGTTTTTTTAACAAAATATCACAACTTTTAAATACTGTATCCCACATAACGGTTGTGGTTGATTATTCACTTTTTATTAAGAATATAGTTTTTTATGGTTTTTTCAATTGAATAATAAAACAAAAAAATCCACCAAAATGATGGATTTTTAAAATTAAATTTTACATTACATTGGAATTTTTAACTCATTCAAAGATCCTCGATCTATTGAGTTGATTCCAATTTTTTTTGTTTTTTTTGATTCTTTTTCTCTGATCAAAATAAACTCTTTTTTTTCATTTATTTCAACAATAGAACCAAACTCAACTCCAGTAGAGTGTTTAAAATAAATCTCTTGGTTTTTCAATCTTTTCAATCTTTTCAAAAACCTTTCTTTTTCTTCAATTTTTTTGTCTTTTTCCATTTTTTATTTTTTTTGATTTTAGTAAACGCAAAGATAAAAAATCAAAATTAAAAATCAATGATAATTTTAAAAATGTAAATTTTGCTCAAAAATTAATATTATATTTGTCAATTTATTTTTGACAAGTGAATTGTAGCAATTAAGTATTGAAAAACAAAGTTTATTTGTTATTTTATTTTTATTAATGTCATTTCGCCGTGTCCCGTCTGGATAGCGGGAACCGAATGATAATGAGTGGAGAAATCTCTTAATATTTTTTTAAGGGATTCCTCCATGCCTGCCTGCCGGCAAAGGCAGGTTAGTCGGAATGACAAATTGATATTTAATTTTTCATTACAAAAAATGCAAAAAGAAATTTTGATGTATTCTGCACATCCCGATATTACTCCATGAGATCTCAAAAATTTGTCTTGATTCAAAAAAAGTATTGGTATTGAAGATCTACAAAATGTACAAGATATTTTCCAACAAAACAATATCAAAGCTTTTACTATGTGATCAGAAGACTATCATTACAAATTTCATAGTATTCCAGCCAAGCCATATATTATTCATTATATGTGAGATATTTCATTATTGGACAAAAATATTCTTGGTATAGTTTGACCTAGAAAACCTACCAACTATTCCAACAAGGTTTTGCGCAAACTTTTTGAGCATGCACAAAATTATGATTTGGCTACAATTTCTGGGATGGCCGATGGAGTAGATCAGATGGCTCATGCACTTTCTGTCAAATACAAAATTCCTACTATTGCAGTATTGTGATGATGACTCAATTTTTATCTCAAATGACCTCAGCGTCACATCATTGAGTCGATAGTAGAGCATGGATGATTGGTAATTTCAGAATACAAAATAAATTTTAAACCCGCAAAATACAGTTTTCCACAGAGAAATCGCTTGATAGCTTGACTTTGTGATGTTTTGTTTCTTCCTGAGGCTTGAGAAAAGTCTTGAAGCTTGATAACAGCAGACTTTGCAAACAAGATATCTAGACCGGTCTATGTGACTCCAAACGATATATTTTTGTCTACTAGTGTCGGTGTAAATCAACTTCTAGCATCAGAACTAGCAAAACCTATACTAGATTTTGAATGATTTTTATCCCAAAATTTCAAAAAATCTGGAGTCAAAAAAACAGCCACTACTCAGGTCCAAAATCTTCCTCCAGAGCAAGATCAGATCATAAATTTATTATCCAAATCTGGAGAACTTTCATTATCTACATTGGTTCAAAAAACAAAATTGGATACAGATACTTTGATGCAACATATTACACTATTGGAAATGAACAATCATATTTATCAAAATGTACCGGGGAGTTATAGAGTTTGTTAATACCAAAAATACTGTCCCCCTGTAAGGGGGAAGAGGCTCCGAAGGAGTAGGGGGTTTAAAACAAAACCCCATCTAGCTCCGCGAACGACTTCCCCTTACAGGGGAAGAGTTAAAAAACAAAAAAACAGTCTCCCTGAAAGGGGGAAGGACCCGGAACGGGTAGGGGGTTTTATATGAAAAATAGATGATGAATCGATATTGAACAAAATATAATTGAAACAACAAAATTTATGCCAGAAACAATAGAAAAAATCCAACAAGCACAGAATCTTTGATTTGGTACATGATTTTGAAAAATAAAAAAATATGAGTGAAGTTTTTAAGGCAAAGAATGGTTGGATGATATATAGTGGATTTTTATTGTTCAAAGTTAAAGTTAATAATCGAGATAGATTGAGAATCTCATAATTATAAAATTGATTATGATAAAAAGAGAATCAAATATTTGAAATCTTTGTGATTTAAGGTTTTGTTTTACACTGATGAACAAGTACTGAATAATCTAGAATGAGTATGTGAAGATATAAAATATATTATTTGGGTTCTTAAGAAATAAACCCCACCACCGCAAGCGGTCCCCCTCCCCTTACAGGGGAGGTATTTGAACACAGAAATACAGTCCCCCTGAAAGGTTGAAAATCCTCGGCTTGTCGGGAGGGAAGGACCTCCCGCAGCATTGCGGGACGGGAAGGGGGTTTAGTAGTCAATACTGCCGACTTAAAACCCCAACTAGTTTCACTCGGCAAGACTGCCGAGTTCACAATTCAACTTCCCCTTACAGGGGAAGAGTTGTAATACAAAAAGCAATCACCTCTCCCTTACAGTGGAGGTATTTTAGGGTTGCAATGATTGAACTTTTTTTTATAAAATGACTGACTTGTTTACATTTTTCTCTTAATAAATGAAAAATAAAAT
>DATFJH010000007.1:0-13269 GCA_035269265.1 Candidatus Absconditabacterales bacterium | reverse complement strand
TAATTTTCTCATAAATATATCATTTCTTTAACTTATTTCTTTTCTCTACAAACTTGATTGGTCAATCCTCAATTGATATAATTACACCACCAAAATCAAATAATATATTTTTTATCATAAAATAAATAATAATATAAACAGCCTATTTTCTACTTATTAAAATAATAAAAAACAATCTAAATTCTACTCTTTTTATTGAATAAAAGACATTTTTTTGTACTATAATATAGTAAATATAGTTTTTAAATAAAATAAAAATACAAAAAAATATTTTTAAACAACTCGCCGCTTATGTCATACAATATACAAAATTTGTATATTTTCAAGTAAACATCACAGATAGCGTCGAGTTGAGACGAAATAGCTCCGCGTCGGACCGCTTCGCTCTCCGCTAATCGCTCCGTCCTCTTCTTCGCTCTTCCGTCTCAATGGGGCGGGATGGTTGTTGGCTCAGCGCTATCGCGACTTCGCTCAACAACAGCATATCCACCATTGCACCATTCACTACGTTCACGGCTCAACGGCGGATCATCCCGCCCCATTATGTAAAATAAAAAATTTATATCGTAAATTCTAAAACCATGACGACAGTAAGAAAAGCAAAAAATATCGATATTCCAAAGATTGCAAAAGCCGCCGTGCAATTATTGATGTATCATGCAAAACTTGATCCGTATTTTTCACCCTCACAAGATGCAGAAGAAATTTATAAGAAGTATTTTAGAAGATGTATCTATAGTCGTAAAAGAGAGTTGCTCGTGGCGGAATATGAAGGAGAGTTTGCAGGCTATGCTAATATAGAACTTGCCTCTAGACCTCCTGTTTTGAAAATAAGAAATATGGGAGTAGTGAATGACATCTTTGTTATAGAAAAATTTCGCAAAAATGGTATAAGTAAAGAATTGTTTCTTGGTATGTTAGATTGGATGAAAAGTAAGAAGAAAAGTTGTGAATCTTTGGAATATATTGAATTATCAGTAAATATGGAAGATCCTGTTAGTCAAAAAGTATGGGCAAAGTATGGTTTTAAAGAATATATGAGTAAACAAAGAATGAAAATATAGTATACCGGAAATTTTTTACAACACATAACAGCCACTATCCATCATATTCATACTTCATACGACGGATCAGTGGCAAACGTTGTGCAACATATCCTTTTGTCCCTTTTAAAATAAATAATTTTTTTCGCTCTAATCGAGCGATTTAGGGGAGGTTTTTTTCTCTTTCAAATAACAACACAAATTCTTGAGCTACAAATGAGCAATAAATGAGCTGAAAGTTAGAAAAACAAATTATGTATTAATAAAAAAATAATATTAATTTTTTATTTAAATAAATAAAAGTTGTCAAAAAATAATTTGATAAACAATGTAGAATTCGTATAATAATATTAGTTTAATATCTTAATATAGTTATACAATGTCCTCAAATCTAATAATCTACGAAACACAAGACTGACAAACAAAACTTCAAGTAAAACTTGAAGACGAAACTGTATGGCTAAACCAAGAACAAATGGGAATACTATTTGGTAAATCAAAAAAAACTATCAACGAACATATCAAAAATATATATGCAGAATGAGAGCAGAAAGAAAGCCAAACTTTACACAAATCCGGAAAAACCAGATTTCAACAAAAACAAACTAATTACTACAATCTTGATATGATAATTTCTGTATGATATCGTGTAAAATCTCAACAATGAACTCAATTCAGAATTTGGGCAACTGAAAGACTAAAAGAGTACATCGTGAAAGGATTTACAATGGACGATGATAGACTAAAACAAGAATGAGCCAAATCTAGATATTTTGAAGAGCTATTGCAAAGAGTTCGTGATATTAGAAGTAGCGAAAGAAATTTCTATCAAAAAATTACAGATATCTATACAACAGCAATAGATTATAAAAGTAATGACGAATTAACTAAACAATTTTTTGCTACAGTACAAAACAAAATACACTATGCTATACATTGAAATACAGCAGCAGAGGTAATTAAAGAAAGAGTTGATTCAGAAAAAGAGTTTATGTGATTGACTAATTTCAAATGAAATTATATAACCACTCGTGATATATGAGTTGCTAAAAATTATCTAACAGAAAATGAACTAAAACAACTAAATTTAATCGTATCAATGTATTTAGACTTTGCAGAACTACAAGCGATGAACATGGAAGCTATGACAATGCAAGACTGGATAAATAAATTAGATGATTTTCTAAAAACAAGTGGAAAGGAATTATTAGATAACGCAGGAAGCATAAGTCATAAAGAAGCTAAAGAAAAAGCAAAAATAGAATATGAGAAATACAGAAAAGAAGAAGATAAAAATTATATATCTGACTTTGATAAAGAAGTTAAAAAACTTACAAAAAAGAAAGAATAATTTATCTTTTTCTCAATGAAAATGAATAAAGAACTCTCCCTAAAAGATCAACTAACAGATTTCCTACTTTACACCACTCCAAATGGAAACATCAAAGAAAAATCAGTTATTTCCATTTTGGAAACAACTGCAGAGGACAGTAAGAACTACCAAATCAAGTTTTACAACAAAACTCAGAGCATAGAATAAGATTTTGATCGTCTCGTAAAAGAACAAAAGAAACTTGAAAAGAAATAAAATTTTATTTTTAAAATAAACAATGAAAAAAAATATATTATTTCTAGCTATAACACTGTTTCCCATTTTTCTTTTCTGATGTTCAAATAGAGAAACATACGATATCAAAAAGCTAGATCAAGAAAAAATTGAATTTTTAATCAACAATGTGCCATTTCGAAATTATGCTACATCAAGAACAGATATTTCAGAAGAAATGTTTATACAATGATGGAAAGATCAATCTGATATATACACAACGAAGTGAAATAAAATATACTTTTATGAATATGAAATAAAGTGAGCAGATATAGCAACTTTTATTCCATTAGTGGCAGATTATGCACTAGATAAAGATCATATATATCTATGACATGAAGTGCTAAGTATTCCTCTAGATCAATTTAATTTTGTTTCTTGAGCAATAGACTATCTGACAGATTGAACCAGTATATATTGGTGAAATCAAAAACTAGAATGAGTTGATATTGAATCATTCATCGGAATGTGATTTGAACATTCTATAAATCATCTATGATATGCTAAAGATAAAAATAATTACTATTTTAGGTGAGAGATTCTAACTTGAGAAGAATTAAAAGAATATTTTAAAGAAATAGAAAAATAATTTAGATTTTTTAACTTAATTTAGTGGCTTCTTCATCTTTAAAAATAAGAAAAATCCAAATTGAAGATACATACTCTCACCCCTCAATTCTGCGGGGTTCGGTCATCTAACAGCCACTACACGACATATTTCATACATCGTGCGAGTGGCAAACGTTATGCATGTTAATTTCAAAACAAACAAATACTATAGCCTTTGGACAAATTTTACCAAACTAATTGAATAAAGATTTTTGAAAATATTAAAATTAATTTTATAAAAATACTCCACTCCAAAATTATTTTTCACTCAGAACCCTAGCACTTTCTTTGAACGCACTAAACATTTCTTTTGTCTCAAACCAAAAATTTCTATTAAGTCTTAGAAAATTCTCAAATTCAGCATCCAACAATACTGTTTTTTGATCTTTCAATATATCTTCCATAGGTGGTAAGGTCACAAGCATTTCTTCTTTTTCTTCACGACAATTTGCCAAATTTTGTTGATATTGATCAGCACCATCAGATATTTGTTTCTCAACAATATATAAACAAGGATCATCCATTACCACGTATTTATTTTTTTCTTGATCCAAGTTTGGATCTTTAGAAAATCACAATATTCATTCCATCAATGTTGTATTATAATCTATTTGCTCTTGTGTTTGAGTTAACTCAGACTCTTCAGAAAATGGTGGTTTTGTGGTACTATTTATGCTAAACGATAACTGTTCTCAAAAGTTATTTTCTTTTAAACTGCTATCCAAAAATTCTTTTGTTTTCACATTTATTGCCAATTCTCCACTATTTCTAAGATTTTGTAAAACATTATAAACCTCTGTTAATACTGATGCCAAATTATAAACAGTTTTTCATTTATTCATTTTGTTTTCCATAACAGGAACTATACAAAACTTTATTTTAAAAACACTAGTCAATCAAGGATTTTGTACAGGATCAAAAGTTGGACTTTCATACATCTGACAAGAACATTTTGCATAACAAACCAATTTATCACAACTTGTAGCATTACATGGTAAGGTTTGACAGGTTTGAAAACATCATAATTCATCAGCCATATCATCTAAATCTCATGAAGACTGCTGTGCTGCATTAAGCAAGGCTTCTATTTCTTCAAAATCTGTATTACCTCATCACTCATTAACACAATCCTCACAATCACTAGATTCCCAGTTTTGACAAACTCAATCTAGATCACATGACATCTGAGAGATATCTTCCAAAATCCCACTCAAATATTCAGCAGGAGTCAAATTTTGAGATCAATCAGTACCAGTAGTATATCATTCCATTCATTCAAAAGTAAACCCGGATGTACACTGATTTCATCAAACTATACTATCTGCATTTCATCAAATTTCCATATTTACAGAAGCTACAAAATCAGAGATTTCAGGATCTATCAAATCTTCAAAATCTGTATATCAAGTTTGCGTAATTCCATTTCATCAAGCATTATTTTCTCCAGAAACATTGTTTGTACCAGTAACTGAAGAAAAATTATTATAAGGAGAAAATCGATCTATATCCATAGAAATAGGTGGATCCACAAAAGAAGAATCATAGTCAACATCAGGCATCTTGTAAAAACGAGTCTCTTGTGGCTGACTTACATCTTCAAACAAAATTTTTGCCAATATATGAATATCATTCATTATATCATAACTACTATCGTCCAAAGAAAAATTATAAAACAAATTTGATCCTTTGTTTCATCCACCAATAGTTTGAACATAGTAAGAATTTAGATAGTACTGAATAAACTCCTTTTCTACTTCACTTTGACAATTTTGATTCAGTGTAACTGTATTATTTATTTTTCATCATTTAGGATTGAAAACACACACATTAAATTTGTTACAACTAGATCACATATCTTCTCTTTTTGGGTTTTCAAATCACATCAAATTATTTTTCAAATCTCTTTTAAGATTATTATTTGTAAAATACAAAATATTTACCATGTCTTGTGTATCCAAATCACACTCATACTTAACATTCAAACTTTCAGCTGTTTTATCAAAAGCATCAAATATAGGTATCATTTGGTCATTTTTAACAATATCCAATGTTTTGCCATATATATCTTCTACTATAGCCTTTCATTGTAATTCGTTTATTTCAGAGTTCTTTTTATAATTATCATAAAATCTATCCAAAGCGTCTCACAACGGTACCGTATAAGCAAAAACTGTGGTGAACAAAAATCATATAGCAAAAAATCCTACAAACATTAGTTTGAAAAAGTTTTTATATCAGAATATATTATTATTCTGCCTTTTGAACATTTCTCAATTTATCATATAAAGTCATTATAGGAGGATATATTTTTGCTATTTGTTTCATAAACATTTGAGCATCTTCTTGATACATTATAAATCATATATGCAAAGAAAATGAACTAGATATTTCAGACAAAGATCTCAAAGCCAAACTAACTGCTTGTCTACTTCTAAATATTTGCTCTTGAAAGCTATAAACCTTATCCATATTTGAATCTATTTTTTTTCTAGTATCATTAGTATTCAAATCTGAATATCTATGATCATTTGCTAATTCATAAGTATAATATGAAATAAACAAGCGATACCACAAATATTCATTGTATATAGCACCAACAAAAGAATTTTCTGGACGAATATCATCTCAAACCAAAGCACAATATAAAATATTTCATGTCCAAGAATCTCCACACTCTATTTCTTGTTTTTTTAATTCTTCAAAATCAATAACCTTAGTTTTTTTCAAAAGATTTTTTGCTGATTTCATATAATTTTTTGTATATTTACAAGCCTCTCCATAATAATCACTATCTGGATCACACAACTCCAATCATACAAAATTTTTCTTAGAAAATTTATTTACCAACTCTTCGCTTGTGGTAGAATCTTCAATATCATCTACTCAATACAAATCTGCTTGTTTTATATTAAAATAATCATTCATTATAGGATCAAATATTTTAGGCAAATATTTTGATAAATCACATCCATTTAGGTCTGTCTGAGTATAATCACAAAAATTAATAGTAGATCATTCTTCGTCTTCTCAAAACCCATAATCAAAAACTCAAAACTGAGTGAATCATGTCTTCAAAAGCATATCTCTATTTATCACAAAATCATCTCACCTTCAAACATTATCACACAAGATTGTCAAAAACACAGACTGACTTGCATCAAAAGGATCTCAATCATGCATACAAGACTTAGTAGATATTTGTTTACAAAAATTTTGAGTCAATCATTCTACTGTCAATTGTTTGTTTGGTAAAACCAAACTATCTACCATAGTTTCACAACTAGGCATTACCGCAAAAACTGATCCAGCAAATAAGCTAATCAATCATATTCACAAAACTATTTTTACTATTCCTTTCATCTAATTTAAACTTTTAACTTTATAAACTTTTAACTTTCAACTATTGTGCAAAACAATTAGTATTTCATTTGTTTGAACATTGTAATTCACAAGCATTTCACAAATATTTTATCAATCATTTATCATCCTTAGTACCAATATCTTTTTCTACAATTTCATGTATAAAATCTCATATCTCTACAAAGTATCTAGTAACTGACAAATTACTATATATCATAAACACTCACTTATCTTCTTGCTTTTGTGCTAAAACCGAATTTAAAGAACTTTTTAAAGAATCCTGTAATCAAATTACTGATGCATTAATTCATAATTTATTTTCCAAAATATTATACAAAGATTCTATTATTTCTTGCTTTGATTTATTATCTTTATCTTTCATAGTATTATATTTACCTTTTACAAAATCACTAAAAAAAGTATCTGAAGATAAGGTTATATCATCAAATGATCATTTTTTTAAAATGTCTTTCATATTCAAAAAATCTTTATATTTATTCTCTACTTCTGTTGTTTCTGATTGAGCAAGAGCATCTAAATATTTAGCATCTTGTTTATTCCTCTCTTTCTCTTTTCTAGCTTCTTCTCTTAAAGCTTTATTCTCTGCAGAAAAATAATCCATAGGTTTTATTCAAATACTATTTACTATTTTTTTTCACGCACTTCAATTAAGTAAGGATTCCAATCATATTCATTGTTCTTTAGAAAGCTTTGTAGTATCTATACCATAAGCAGTTCTCAAAAGAGTCAATTGTCTACTAGTCAATCATGATTCATTATTTTCATCTTTATTACTAAATGTATCTTTTGTACTACTACCAAAAGAAAACATAGCCTGCGACAATTCTTCGTTAGCTTTTTTTATTATTTCATTAGACTCCTCTAATCATTTTTTTATAGTACTTCGAACTTTTGTATTGTTAGCAAAATCTTGCCATGTAGAATCACATGGACTAATAGGAAATCATTGTGCACAATCATAATTATCATACATAAGATTCATTAAATTTTCATTAAATTGCATAGTTATTCCATTTTTTTCAATTATTTTTGTATCAACACGCTCTACATCTATAGCAATAAAGTTTTTCATAATAGAGTTTAATCTAAGCATCATATTTACCAAATCTTTATATTTCAAATTTCATTTTATATCAAATTTAACAAACAAAGCATATTCGTTTGAAAGATTTGATTTATATTTATCTTGTAATTTTGATATATCTTTCATTATTTCACTAGAAACATCTTGCTCTCGTAATCATTTTGTACCAAGATCCCACATAGTATCATGCAAACTCATATCCAAATCTTGCAAAGTAGACCATTCTCTCACAAAAGGCTGACTTCTAAATAATATAGCCAATCATCACAAACCATCCTTTGTTACTATCTCAGAAGTAATAGAAGACAACATTATTGTTCATATTTTGGCTGACCTCCAAGCTTGTGTCAACTCTTCTGACTCTTTTTTAAAAATAGCTTTCCACGTTTCCAAAAGTCTTTTTGGTAAACTCAAAATACGCGAAGAAAACAATCAAACCCTAGTATTTAAATCTTTTTCTTCTTTTTCTCTAGCAGCCTTTCTCAAAACTTGCATAAGTTCTACTTGAAAATTAACATAAGTTTGAAATTCCAATGATGGTTGACTACAAGTAATACACTTAACCTCATCAGAACTATTTTGTGACTGAGCAAACACAATAGAGAAAAAACTATTTTGTACAAACAAAACTCACAAAAGTATATATATAATTCTTTTTATCATTTTTTTCATAAATAAATATACATCATCAAATGAAAAGTATCCAATTTACAAACATCAAAAACAATCTTTTAATTTATAAGTTAGAACCAGTTCAATTATATTCAAAAAACAAATTAAATACAAAAAAAACCAGCTAAAGCTGGTTTAAAACTTGACAAAAAAATTATAATAGATGGTGAATAGTGATAAATATATAATTATATATATCCAAATATTAAAAATTAAGAATTGTCAATTCACAATTATACAATCTCAATTGATTTCTACATTCTAGTTGTATCCCAAGGTCTCCAACTATCATTATATTGAATCTTATCTAAATCTTCACTAGCATTAAACCAATAAGCTCAATTATAAAGATTTGCAAAGAAATTATATTTTTGCTTTAATAATTCATTATTTTTTGCTAATTCTTTAAATATAGCATTGTGATTTAAATACCAATTATGACATTCTGCAAAATCTTCAAATGGATCTGTCATTCCATATCCACTACAAAAATCTTCTCTAATAGCTTCTGACTTTCTTACTTTTTCACTTTGCCAAGATATTTTATAATATCTTATAGATGGATCATCCAATTCAAAAACCTTTTTACCAAATTCTGTATATATACTACTCTTTTGATTTTTAAATCATCTAACCATTCCCAAATCTACTATATGTCACAATTCATGTGTCAATAATTCAAAAAATTCTGTATATGACCTAACTCATCATAAGTTAATAACCACATCATCCCAAGTTGCATAACCTCTTCTACTTCATAAATCATTATTAATAGTAATAATATCCAACTGACTTTTTAAAGTTTTACCAAATTGTATATTTTTTTCTATATTATTCAGAATATATATAGAAGTAGCAAGATACATATATTTATCTTTATAATCAAAATCTCACTCAAACTTAATTTTTGAACACATAGACATGTTTGCTATACAAATTCTTTGAAATTTCATTTTATATTCGTTCCTCTCTCAACTAAGATCCTCTGTTTGTCAATCAACTTCAAATTCTACTTTGGAAGCATCATGTTTTTCAATAATCTGCAAAACATCTTCATCCATGTTTTGTAAACCTGAAGATTGCAAAATATAGTTTTCATCCTTAGTAATGTCTGTTTTTTCTCAAGTATCAAAAACATTGAGAGTAAGTCAAAAATATAATATTAAAGTAGCTCAAACTAACTTCAGTATATCAAAAAATATTTTTCTATTTTTTATAATTTTTTGCATATCGCCTTATATCATTTAAAAGATAACTTGACATCTTTCATTTTATATTAAAATCCACACAAATGTCAATAGAAATTTTGTTTGATAAAAGTCGTATCATAAAATTATATCCACCTATAATTATCTTTGATCCATTTGATTTTGCTTTAAAAATATTTTTTCAAAGAGATCAGGTTATATTTTCTACCAATAAAGTTGCTTTTTGATCTAAACCTCTAGAAAACATTTTTTCAAACAACTCTTTAGATTCCATTTTTACTGTAGATATTATAAAAACAATTTTTTCCTCTTTAGGTTTTAAAAATCATTCTAAATAATCTACAATATTATCCATATCAGATATCTTTTTAAAATTTAATCAATCAGAATCTTTTTTGTCTTCTAATAATTTAGGATATGATTTATCATAATTAGACAAAAACAAAGTATGAGAAGGAAAAATATCAGTAAATTCATCCCAATTTGTGAATTTTGTAGCTTCAGAATACACAAAGTAAAATTCAGATTGATTATACATTCTTCTATTAACCTGAACCAATCAAGATATTATAGCAAACATATGATCTATTTTTGACCACAACCTATTAAAATCTATAGAATCCAAAGCAGACTCCAAAAGTCATCTATGAGAATCAAACCTTTTTATCAAAGAGTTAGTTTCAAAAAAATCTATGCTATCTAATATCGGATTTATTGTTATAAAATTATTGCTTACATTGATAAATTGTTTTTTGGTCTCTGAAAAAAACACTCACATAAATACTTCAAAAAATCTAGCAAAATCATCTAATATTTTTTGAGCATTTTCATTTTCATCCAAAGTATATTTGTAATAAAGATTTTCTAAAAAAGATAATATAGAATATAAATCACAAGGACTAGACAAATAATGGTTGTATCACTTATACCACATTTCAGTATCAAAAAAACAAACTCCATAATTTTTATACAAATGTTCTTCATTTTGCAAAATACTAAACAATCAACCATGAGTAGACAAAATTACAGGATAATTTCTAAGTTTGTTCTCATCTTTGATGTAATAGTTTATTTTATAATCAAATTTTGTATTTACATCCAACACAGAAATATCATTTTTTACATGAGACATATATTTAAAAACAAACATCAACTCATTATCTCAATAACTTTTTTTATTTAAAAATCTTTTAAACCTTATCTTATCTAAAATTAACTGTCATCTAACAAATCAAATATTTTTCATACCAAGACTGTTCAACATATTCTTGACAATGTTCAATTTGGCTATACTAGAAAAAGACATTATTATGTTCTTGTTCCCAGATACCAAGCTCTGTACCAAATGATTAATGTCGACATTACCCACAAAATGTCTTTTTTTATTTTCAAACTTATTTATGTCTATTTTCAAGTCACTATTGATTGAAACATCATTTGGCAACTGTTTTTCAAGACTTGGAAGAACTAACTTTCAATTTTTTTTTCAAGCCCGGTCTACTTGCAAATCTAGTATTTTGTGATATAATCACGTATTTTTTTTGACAAAATTAATCAAATTTGGATATTTTTTGACCAAATCAGTCATATAAAATATAAAATAAAAAAACAAAGATAATGAGTTTTTTACATCATACAAAGCATCATGAGATTTAGAAACATCAAATTTTTGATTTTTATGAATAATAGAAAAAATATTTTTAAATTCTTTTCTAGACATCAAGTACTCCACCAAAACATCAAGAGCATAACTAGGAGCAAAATGAACCAAATTCTGTGACATATTAAAAGTATCAATACTGTCATAATATAATATGTCTGGAAAATATCTTTCTATAAAATCAATATCAAACTGTATATTATGTCATATAAGAACTACATTATCCCCAAAAAAAAGTTCAATATCCTTCTTTAAATCAAAAATGCTTGGTGCCCCATTTAAATCTTCTAAACTAATTCAAGTAATATAAGAAACTAAATCTCTTATTTCTGAGATATCTTTTTGAGGTTTTACAAAAGATTTAAACTCTTTTATAGGTTTTCAATTTATATCAATCTCTAAAAGACCAACCTGTATCACTTCATCTTTTTTTGTATCTAATCATGTGGTTTCAAAATCCAATGAAACATATCTAAAGTTCTTGTTTAACATATCAAAAAAACAATTAAAATAATATAATTCTTATAAAAAAACAGTATTCTTTATCAAATAGAAAGTTAGATTTTAACTTTTTGAACAAAAAAATAACTAATTGATAATAAAATAAATAATAAAATACCTAAACTCAGAAATCACAATTGATAAGAATAATTCATAACAAATCAAATGCTAAAAACCAAAACAACTTGTATTATACTAGTCATTTGTTGTTGCACAGATAACATAGTAGCTTTATACTTAGGATCTGGTAATATATTCATCAAATAATTAGATATAATTGAAGATCTACCTGATCTATATCCAATCAATAAAGCAATTATAAATCAAGCAATATAAGGATTTTTAAACAATGAAAACAAAATTAACCCACCAGAAAAAATAAAAATTTCAATCAATAATAACTGTTTTATAGTAAAGATCTTTTCTATTTTATGAGCCACTTGTGAAATCATAAACCAAAAAACTCTAGATAAACCCATCACAAAACCGACAAATACAACTGGTAATCCTATGGATTTAAGATATATATCACGAAAAGGCACTCATGACATTAAAACTCAAGATATTAAAGCAACAAAAATTGCAATAATATAAAAATTAGTCCATCTAACTTCTTTTAAAATGTTAGTGATACTTTTCTTTGTTTTTATACTTTCACTAAAACTTGGAGACACCATAGTCAACACAACAATAAAACCAATAATATCAAATCATAACCATATTTCAAAAGGTAACTTAATATCTATAGCTGTAAAAAATGGTAAAGATATTATCAAAAACGCACTAATTAAGGAGACTCGACCAGAAATCCTACTAGCAATTTTTGTATAATCTTTTCACATACCCAACTCATTTAAAGTTTCATGCAAAAACGCTTGTTGTGTCCCAGAAGCAAAAGCAAATCAAAGATTTAAAAATATCGATCATATAATAAAATATAAAACACTATCTCATAATATAAAAGAAACAGTAGACAGTATCATTAAAATCTTAGATAAAACTAAAGTTCTTTTATGTCAAAAGTTATCAGCAAAATAACCACTAGGTATTTCTAAAAAAAACATAGCTAAAAATCAAATTCCAGTAAATAATCAAATTTGCTGTGCAGTAGTATTAGGTAATGTTAAAAAATAAATACTCAACAATGGAATAAAATTTCTTCTATTAGAAAGACTATGAATAAAAAACTTCCAAATATTGCCTTCTAATCAATTAATTTTTAGTTTTTTTAACATAACAAGAAAAAAATAAAGAAAATACAATTATTATTAATTAATTAATTAACTCTAAACATTTTCTGGCAAATTCCTCTGCAACATCTGGACCAGTTGCTGTCACAATATTACCAGAAACTACCACATCCTTATCTACCCAAAAACCTCAATTGTCTTGAATAAATTTTTTTTGTACTCCATTTTGATCCCATCATGTTACATTTTTTCCATTAAACAAACCACTTTCACTCAAAATCATAGGAGTAATGCATATAGCTCATATTTTTTTTG
>DATFJH010000006.1:0-7462 GCA_035269265.1 Candidatus Absconditabacterales bacterium | reverse complement strand
ATTTATCATAAGATGTTTGTGCATTCTTCACTCTACTATGGTCATATATTCTTTGTCTATTTGTCTATTTCTAATTATTTCGTTTAAATATTGCAATGAATCATAATTTTTTGCAGCAATTAAAACACCAGAAGTATCTTTATCCAACCTATATCAATAGCTTGGCTTGAAGGTTTCACTATCAGTGTGAATGTCTTTTAATTGACAATATTTGTCCAAATAATCGTTCATAGATAAATCATTTATGTGCTTGTTACTTGGATGTGCAACAATACCAGCAGGCTTATTGAAAACAATTCGATTATCATCTTCATATATTATCATTTTTTGTATATCATCTAACTTCAATGAATCCATCTTCATTGATTTTGAATTAGCAAAAACTGTTGGCTTTTTCTTTCAAGTCTCAATATTGTTAAATTTAATTTCATCTCAAAGCTTTAACCTATAGTTTTCTTTAGATCTCTTATTATTTATAAGTATAGCTCATTTTCTAATTCGAGAATATATATCGCTAAGTTTTATATCTGGATATGGTTTAAAATACTTTCTAAGATACCTATCAAATCTCTGATTTGCAATATTAAAATCAACTTTTTTCAATTTCAAAATACTATACTTATATATATAAACAAATTGATCATAAACATTCATCTTGAAATTTCAAAGCAAATCTATAAATATTTAACACATTAATATTATTATAAACTAATTCATGGCGGTCGTAGCTCAGCTGGTAGAGCGTCGGTTTGTGGTACCGAATGTCGCGGGTTCAAGACCCGTCGATCGCCCCAACAATAATATCGGTCTAGAACTGGTATTTTTTTTATTTTAAAAAAAGTATTGAAATAAGATAAAAATAGTCTATTATGAAATATATTTCATAATATAAAACATTTAAATGAAAAACTGCTTAAGAATAAAATATTTCCCTATATCTGCTTTTTCTATTTTATTATGATTGTTTGGATTTACTATAGTAATCCAAAAAATATCTGAAATCTTTTTTTATACAAAAACTTTTTGAAACATCACACTAATAGTATCTATTTTTCTTTTTTTTATTGTAACTATATTTTATACATTAAAAATAATATTTCATCTTGATGAAGTAAAAAGGGAATTTAATAATAATATTAAACTACAATTTTTTCCAACATTTTCTATTAGCTTAATATTAATGAGTATAGCACTAATGAATATTAATATACATATATCTTTTCTTATTTGGGCTATTTGATCTTTGATACAACTTTTAATTACAATAAAAATATTATCTATATGGATTAAAAAGACTTCATTTGAAATAAAGCATATAAATCCAGCTTGGTTTATACCTATTGTATGAAACATATTGGTTCCAATTGCGTGAGTTACACACGCAAACCAACATATATCTTGGTTCTTCTTTAGTGTTGGAATTGTATTTTGGATAGCTTTATTTTCCATGGTAATGAATAGAATAATATTCCATCATCCTATAGATAAAAAACTGATACCAACTCTGTTTATTCTGATTGCACCTCCAGCAGTCGCTATGATATCATACACAAAGCTAAACTGAGAACTATCTAACTTCTCGTATATAATGTATTATTTTGCAATATTTATGACAATGTTCCTTATAACACAATTTAAAACTTTTACAAAAATAAAATTTTTTCTTTCTTGGTGGGCGTATAGCTTTCCTATTTCAACCATAACGATCGCATCTATCCTTATGTTCAAAATAAATTCTGAAATAATATTTAAATATATATGAGTTTTCTTGTTTATATTATTGTGTATTTTAATATTTATACTTATATATAAAACATTTTTTGCAATAAAAAGAAAAGAGATTTGTGTAGAAGAATAGATATTTACTAAAAAAACTTAAAAATGAAAAAAATACTCAAAAAAATTAACACAAAATATTGCCGATTTGTTTTTATAATATCATTGATATTGTGATTTTTTATGGTACAAAAAACACTTTTTGTATGAAGTTATACTATACTTTGAATATTGTTTGTAATAAGTTTTGCAATGACCGTAACTTGTTTGGTTAAAAATATCAAAGAAAAAATACAAATAGCAAACAAAGAAAAGAAATCAATTATTGGAATAATATGAGCTGTGATATGAGTATCTGCAGCTCAAGTATGTGGAGTAAATGCAATGTTTTGTGGGTCAACTATATGAGTATGATTGTTGTCAACAATATTACCAGCATCTGCAGTATGATTTTTGTCAGAATATGCTGTCTCAATAATAATATTATCAATTATAACACAAATAATATGATTGTATTTTATGAAATGCTTTAAATAATTAATTATAAACTTTAAACTTTAACCTTTAACTAAAAACAATGTCTAGACCAAGAAAAAACAGGACTGTATGTCTTGATCCAAGCTTTAAATGTTTTGCTCCAAATGGCAAAAAAAACAATGAAGTAGTAGAAATATTTTGTGACGAACTAGAAGCTATGAAACTTATAAACTTGGATGAAATGAGTATGAAAGAATGATGAGAAAAAATGTGAGTATCTGCTCCTACATTCAATAGAATATCAAACAAAGCCCACAAAAAAGTAACAGATGCTATCATAAATGGAAAAACATTAGCCATAAAAAAATGTAAATAAAAAATGCACCCTTTGTCATCTCGAGTGAATTTGACAGAACTGCCAAAGTAATCGAGAGATCACTTTTAACACTTAAAGAGATTTCTCCATTCGTATTCACTCAGTCGAAATGACATATGTTTTTAAACACATACTAATGTATAAAAGGGTATTTTTATAAATTTAATTATATTTGAAATGAAAAATTTTAATCCATTGATTTTTTTAAAATCATTGTGAGCTGGATGATTGGCTGTATCATTTTTTATGTACTTAATGTTTATGACTAAACACGCATGACCAGTACCTACATTTGATACACTGAAAGTATATTTTGTAGAAATGAATATTATATATATGATACTTATATCATTGGCAGCTGTCGGAATATTGTTCTTTTTATATCATCATCTAAAAGTTCTGATAAAACAATTGTTAATTTACAAAAAATTTAGAAGAACAAAAGAGTTTAAAAAATTAAAAGATACAAATGGTGAGGTAAGTATAATGAGTATTCCACTAACACTAGCTATGACAATGAACGTAATGTTTGTTGTTTCTTTGGTTTTTATTCCATGATTATGGAATATAATAGAATACATATTCCCTATAGCATTAATCTTTTTTGGACTAATATGATTTTTGGGGTTGAGAATATATGGACAATATTTTGCTAGAATTATGACAAAATGAAACTTTGTTACAGCAGAAAATAATAATTTGTGACAAATGATCGCTGCGTTTGCTTTTGCTATGATCGGAGTATGATTTGCATGACCCGCTGCTATGTCAAACACAGCTTCTACTTCAATAATAGCAATGTCCCTCTCAATTTTCTTTTTGACTGTAACAGCCATACTTGTGTTGATTAAATTATTGGTTGGTTTTAAAGAAATGTTTAAAAAATGAATAAATACTGAATGAAGTCCAAGTCTTTGGATTATGATACCCATACTTACGTTGTTTGGTATAAGTTTAGTAAGACATAGACATGGACTATCTCATGGATTTGAAATGGAACTTAGTAATATAAGCAACTATGTAATGGTAACTATGATAATATCAGCACAATTAGTTTTTGGTCGATTGGGATATAGGGTAATGAGAATGAACAATTATTTTAAAGACTTCGTAAAAGGAGCTAAAAAAAGTGTATGATCTTATGCTTTAATTTGTCCTGGAGTAGCCTTGACCGTATTTGGATTTTTCTTTGTACACAAAGGATTTGTGCTCACAGGGATAGTAGATAAATTTAGTTTAATATACTTCTTACTATTACTTCCCGTATTTTATGTGCAGTTTATAACAATCAAAACATTGTTTAGGTTGAATAAAAAAATGAAATAATAATAAATCTAATAATTAAAAAAAACAAAAAAAATACCAGTTTGGTGATCTTTTCTTACAATATCTCTACTTTAATTTTGGCTTTTTGTGGAAGTTCCATCATCTCCGGGAGATGATTCATCATATCTTCAAAAGATCAATCTTTGGATCTAAATCAGACATGCTCTAATTTTTGACCATCTACATCTATGAGTTCAAAATAGAATTCTCATTCGAACTCAATATTTTTGGATAATTTAACTTTCTGAATTTTAGACTTATCTTGTTTTATATCTTTTCTATCAAATTCTTTTTTCATAATAGAAATGTTTTACTAATAAATTTTCAAAGTAAGGGAAGGTTTTAAACCCTCCCCTACATTATAATAATTATTTCTTAATCTAAGTTCTTGATGAATTCTTCTATACTACAAGTACCTTGCTCCTTGGTCTTGTAAGATCTTCGAGATATTGTATTGTCTGTTTCTTCTTTTTCTCATACTATAAATAGGTATGGAATTTTGTTTATTTCTCAGTTTCTAATCTTTTTTGAGAAAGAATCTGCTGAATAATCAATATTTACTCTATATCATTTGGCTACTAATTCTTCTTTTACTTTTTGAGCATAATCATTGAATTTGTCTGCTACTGCAATAATTTTGATTTGTTCGGGAGCTAGTCGCATTGGGAATGCACCAGCATAGTTTTCAATCAGAACTCACATAAATCTCTCCAATGATCCAAGCAATGCTCTGTGAATCATGAATGGTCTTTCTTGTTCTCATTTGTCGTTTGTAAATGTCATGTCGAATCTTTCTGGCAGATTGAAATCAAACTGAACTGTAGAAAGTTGTCGTTCCCTTCCAATCACATCCTTTACTTTGAAGTCAATCTTTGGACCGTAGAATGCAGCCTCTCACAATTCTTCTTCATGCTCAATGTTTTTGTCTTTTAGTATTTGTCTAATTGTATCTTCTGCTTGTTTCCACATTTTTTTATCTCAAACATATTTATCAGATTTTGGATCTGAGAATGATGCATAAACTTTAATATCAGCAAAATCAAAATGATTTAAAACTTTAAATGCAAAGTCTACTACTTTTCCAAACTCTTCCATTAGTCCATCTTTGGATACTATAATATGCGCATCATCTTGAGTAAATCATCTTACACGAGTAAGACCTCAAAGCTCTCATTGTTTTTCATACCTATATACTGTACCAAATTCGTAATATCTTAGAGGAAGTTCTCTATATGAATGAATATCGTCTGTATAAATTTTGACATGAGATGGACAATTCATAGGTTTGAGAAGGTATGTTTCTGATTCTTTTGCTTTTCTATTGTCTTGTCGATCTTCCAAGGAGTGTCCCAATTCTATAGGTGGAAACATTCCTTCGTTGTAAAATCCTCGATGTCCAGATTGTTCTCGAAGTTTCTTTTTTCAAATATGTGGAGTAATTACTGGCACATATCCAGCCTTTAATTGTTCATCTTCAAATCGTCTTTTGATTTGATTTACGATAAAGGCTCATTTTGGTTTTCGAAGAACTAGTCATGATCAAACATCTTGATCTATTTTGTATAATCATAATTTCTTTCCCAATACCCTATGATCTCTTTTTTTTGCCTCTTCCATAAGCTCTCTGTGTTCTTTCAACTTAGCTTTGTCTTCAAACGCTCGCACATATATTCTTGTCATCATTACATTGTTTTCATCTCCTCTCCAATATGCTCCTGCCAATTTTTCTACTTTGAAAGACTTTGGATCTATGTCTTTTGTAGAATCAACATGTGGTCATTCACACATATCTAAAAATGTAACAAATTTATCATCAAATTTTCCAGGATATTTTTTTTGTAAATACTCTGTAATTGATTCATAATATTTAATATACTTTTCATCAACTCCTCTCAAAAGATTTTCTTTTGCTGCTGCAACTATTGTGTTTACATAAAAAGTAATATTTTCTCCTTCTTTGACAAACTCTCTTCTCATCTCGTCTTTGTATTGTTGCTTCATTATGTTATTTACAAGATCATGAGAATCTTTTTCTTCTACATCCAAAAATACAAATTCTTGTCATTCTTTGACAATTTTTTCCATTTGATTTTGAATTTTTTTTAGATCTTCCTCTTTTATTTGTTTTTCCGTAGAAAAAAGAAAATCATAATATAATCAGTTGTCGATAGCTGGACCAATACCAACCTCTACATCTCGTTGTTGTTCTCTTTGTACTGCTTGCGCCAATATATGTGCAAGAGAGTGTCTTTTTTTGAGTAAATCTTCGTTCATAATAAACAAGTTAAATGTTAAATGTTCATAAAGTTTAAAGTTAAACCTTATGTTATAATGTAATGTTTTAGATTTTTAAAACAAGATTTATTGTGAATATTTCTATCATTGAGAGGTTTATTCGGCAGTATTGCCGAGAGATCGAAGCAATCTAGTGTTTTGATATACTAGGTTTCTATATTTAATGTATTCTTCATTATCTCTCAGAATGACAAGCTAACTTTATAAACCATTAGATATAATCAAAAAAACTTAAATTTAATTAATAATTGAAGTGGTAAAACTATTTCCACTTATATCAAACCTCTTGTATGGGATATCATCAAAACTCTCTAGTTTTCTCTCCAAACTTGACTCATCACATTTTTTGATAAAATCACTCAGATTGAGGATTGTTTTTAAGAGTCCATAAATAAAAAGACTTTATTGAATATAAATCAATAATAAATTGAAACAGTTTTGTTCATATTCATTTTCATTGATGGTTCGGATCAATATACAATCATCTAATTTCATAAGGAGGAAATTCTTCTCAATCTCTGGATTTTCATCAATGAATAAATCAAACCACTTTTCAATCTATTTCTGATACAAAAATATTTCATTTAATTTCTTTATTACTTCGTTTTTTTAGTTGTTTTTGATAACTTATTGAGTCCAAATATGCTTGATCTACGTTTCATTTATAGTTGTGTTTCCAACAATATACATTAATTCTAACAATATCTGGTAAATCTTTTTTTAGGTATTTTCTTATTTTCATGCTTATATTTTTTATAAAACTAACTTAGTTAATAACTATAGTCTTTTCAAAAACAAGATTTATTGTGAATATTTCTATCATTGAGAGGTTTATTCGGCAGAATTGCCGAGAGATCGAAGCAATCCAGTGTTTTGATATACTAGTTTTCTATATTTAATGGATTCTTCGTTATCTCTGAGAATGACAAGCTAACTTTATACACCATTAGATTTATAAAAAAACCCCAATCTTGATAAAGGGCTGAGGTTTTTAGTTTCTACAAATTGTTTATCTATATAATTGCTAATTGTGAATGGTGAATGGTGAATTATGAATTGTGAATTTTTTAATTAACAATTCACCATTATAAATTGGTATTCACGTATTTGTGTATAATAGATCATACCAATGTTTGATAAGGAAGGCCTTGTAGTTCTGCCATCTCCTTAATTTTTGTCATATCTTCTTCGTTTAGTCTGAAACTATATAAT
>DATFJH010000005.1:0-5917 GCA_035269265.1 Candidatus Absconditabacterales bacterium | reverse complement strand
ATAGTTTCTATTCATCCAATTGATTTAATATATTCTAATGATTTTAATAAACTTACAGCTCAAATAATATTTGGAGTACCTGCTTCAAATTTTGATGAGTTTCTTGGTAAAGAGTATCATGAAATATCTACATCTTTAATCGCTCCACCACCAGATATCATTGGATTTAAATTCTTAATCCAATCTTTTTTTAGATAAACAACTCAAATACCAGTATAAGCCATGACTTTGTGTCATGTAAAGATGAAACAATCACATCACAAATCTTGTACATCTATTTTAAAATTTGGAAAAGATTGAGATCAATCTATCATAAAAAATATATCATCTCTAAGATAAGATTTAATTTTTTTAATATCGTATATTTTACCGGTTACATTTGATACATGTCATATAGAAACAATTTTTAAATTTGGATTTTCACATTTTTTTTGAAAATCCTCTCGATCTATTTCATAGTTATCATCAATTTGTATAAATTGTATATCAAAGCCTATTTGTTTTGCCAATACTTGTCGAGGTAAAACATTGGCATGATGCTCCCAAATTCACAATAACACAGTATCTCATTTTTGTAAAATATTAGAATTTGTAAGAGACTGAGCTATCAAATTAAAACCATATGTAGAATTGTAAGTATAAATAACTTCTGAGGCTTTACAGTTTAAAAACTCTCAAACTAGTTCTTTGGATTTATCGTAATACTCTTCTGATTTTTCAGAAATATCATAAGATCATCTATGTATATTGGCATAAGAATTTGATATAAATTCAGAAACACCATCAATCACATATTGTGGTTTTTGACTACTAGCACCAGTATCTAGAAAAACTAAATCTGGATTGTTCTGAAATATTGGAAAGTCTTTTTTGTACATAATTTGTTTCTAAATTTTAAATATAGCCCTTTTTTGTCATCTCGACCAGCGTGGAGAGATCCCTTTGAATGTGAATAAGAGATTTCTCCATTTCACATCCAACGGAATACTCCGTTGCTCGTTTCGGTCGAAATGACAATGTCAGATATTTTATTGTCTAACTATTATTTTATTTCATTCAAGTGAACCTAAATCTATTATTCTCAATTTATTTGCTTCATCATAATATTTTTGCAATAAATTATAATTTGTAATTTGTCAGGTAAGAGAGTTTTTGTTGTTTAGATAGACTCTTTTGTTGTTAGATACAAACACTACAGTCATAGAAGATCATGGTAAATAAACCAATCTTTTGTATCATGGAAATCATTGAGCAATTGTCTCCATATCAAATATAAATTTATCTTGTGGTATCTCAAAAAACATTCAGTGTAAGTTATCTATTCAAGTTGTATATTGTGGTATTTCTACTGAAAAAATTCAGTTTCAAATTTTGTTTCAACTAAAAATCTCAAAATTATATCTTCAAAAAACTCCAAATTTTCTATCTCACAATCTTACAACTATATCTGGTTCATAAAAATCCACTCTCACTGAGGCTGTAAATTTTGCTGGTTGTATAATTTCTAAATCTTTAACCAATGGAAACTCTGACTTAATTTGGTTTATTATATCTGATTTTCTAAATTTTGATACAACAAAATAATTTTCATATTTTATTAAATCTGATATTTTTTTGTATAAATATGGATCATCATAATTGTCTACACTAGCCTTACTGTAAGTGATTTGTTCAATATAATTTTCAGGCTTGAAAATAGTATTATTTATTATAAAAAACAATCAATAAGAAAAAATTACAATCAATATAAAAATCCAAAACCATTTAATAGAAAAATTTAATTTGGGATAGATTAATTTTGTTCTTTGTATTTTTTTGGTTAATTTATTTCTCTTTTTCTTTTTAAATTTTTTTTGCCTAACTAATGTAGCCATAAAACAATTTAACAGTTTAAATACTATATTTATTTTGTCATCTTTGAAGGAGCTTAAAACGACCGAGGGATATAAATAAATTTCCTATATCCTTCGCTACGCATGCCTATCGGTCAGGCAGGCTCGAGGATGACAATGCAATTTATGCTAAGATAAAATAATAATAAAGTACAAATGTGATAACAATTCAAAACAACATTCATCAAAATACTTCTATAGGTGTATGTCATATCCTTTCTTTTAGAGGAGATGATTTTTCTTGTTTCATCAAAACACTTTTTAGATTTAATCTAATTTCATTTATATATTTTGCTTGTTGTCACGACTCAAACCTCACATTCATTGCATCATACAAAAACAATATTGCAAAAGAAAACGCCAAAGCAAAAATAATATGATCAAAACCAAACTCCATAAATGTCATTGTTACTATACTTGTAACTATACCAGCATGAAAAGAGGGAAATCATCAAGCAGCAAAGATATTTGAAAAAACAAATTTCTTTGATTTTATCAAATCAATAAGAACCTTGGTAAATTGAATAATAGATCAAACTATTATTAAAATCAATATCGGATTGATTTTGACTCAACTTTGAAAATATTGTTGAATACTTTCTTGAATAAATTGAAACATATCCTTTGTAGTAAAAAAGGTAAATGCTATATTTTATTATTTATTGAAAAGTTGCTTACTTTCAAGTAGAACTGAACATAGCACCACCCGGGGTCCATAGACATTGACTATTTGACCCCGGGTGGGAATGAATGCCTAAAAAACTTGCTTTATATTTTGATAAAAATATAAAAAAAATATTTATTATTCAAAAACAAAAAATGAAAAAAATAAAGATTGGTCTATTGATTATTAGCTTATCGGTAATTGGCTTATTCGCAATATGAAAAGTAGATGCTGGATACAATGTAAGTAGCAATATTAAAAACAGAATCGATAGTGTAATGTCTGTAGTAGAAAGACAATGGTGAACTAAAAGTACAATAGCTCAAATAAATAAATATCAAAAAATAATAAACTCTTTTTCAAAGATAAAACTGACTGGAGAATGAAAAGAGATGATATGATATCTTTTGTATTTGTTTGAAGAAAAAGTAGAAAAGTTAGAAGAAGAAATAGTGACACAGGATGAATTGATAACAAATGTAGATTGGGATAGAGTTGAAAAAGCTTGGCTAGAATGGCACAATGCAGAGAGAAGAGGTTTATGATTGGATGAATTTAAAACAAGTGAAAGTTTAAATTTTTCATCTCTAGAATGGGCTCAAAAATTGGCTAGACAAAACTACTCTACTCATGAAAGAAAAACTAGCGACAATGGCTATAATTATTACAGTATATTAAATTGGTTTAACTGATTGTGAATAGATTTTGATTATAATGGTACTGCATTTAGTGAAAACATTGCTTATCAATACTATAAGTGCACAAAATCTGACTGTACAAATGAAATGATAAATGCTCTAAAAAAAGGATTTGATTTTTGGATGAGCGAAAAATCTTACAATTGATCTCACTACAGAGCTATTGCTCACCCATATTTTGAAGAAGTTGGATTTGGAGTTGCTTTGGTTGGGAAAAGATATTGGGTAGTGAGTCATTATGGGATTAATGTAGAATAAGTGGTTGACATTTAATTTCTATTATTTATAATAGAAAACGTAAACAAAAAAGTATAATATTTTATGAAAACTATAAAAATAAATCTTGATGAATTTAAACCTCATCAAAAAGTAAGAATTGAATTTCTTAGAGAAGTCCAATTTCGTTTGGGTGCTATGCTAATGTTTTTCGTAGGATCACCATTATTTGCTATAATTTGTGGATTTGGTATTTATAAAGAAGGTGGAAACTTTTGGAGTGGATTAAACACAATACCATTTATGGTGATAATAATACTTCCTATTATATTAGTAAGTGTAAGCCATAGAAAAATGATTTATCAGCTATTCCATTCATACATAGATAAATCCTATAAATGGGTAATCTATGATTATGAAAACGAACAATTGATATTATCAGACAAAAAAATCCAACTTAAAAACAAAAGTCACAAAAAGGAACTTGGAAAATTTGAAAAGATTCTATTCTTTGTCAATTTATCGAAAGGTTTTCTTTGGTATCCCACAAAAAAAATAAAAGGAGTAAGACAAAAAAAATTTAATTGGACTGATATTATTTCAATTATTTATTATTGTTTCATTTGGCCTTTTATTTTAAATCCTATGCAATTAGCTTTCTTGGAATATGATAAACTAAAAAAGTTTACCAAGATTCAAAAAGGAGCTAATATACTTATCCTTGGGGCAGGAGCCCTTCCTCATCATATAAGATATAAAAGATACATTGGAAAGACTGGTAAAATAGTTGTTTCTGATAATCATATTCCAACCTTATGGATGAGTAAAATTATTGAATTCTCCTACGAATCAATATTAAAATTATTTGGAATTAAAAGACCAAAAATTGAATACAAATTGGTAGATAGCACAGATACATTCCCATTTAATGATAACTCTTTTGATATCATAGTCGGTATAAGAAATTATCAAGTCGATTATGATGAATGTAATCGAGTTTTAAAAAATGAGGGAATAATGTATTTCACAAATTTAGGTCAATGGTTTTGCAATGAACCATTAGAACAAAAAACTATAATAAAAGGTGAAACTATTGTTGTATATGGACAATAAAAAGAGGGTTTTTAAACCCTCTTTTCTTAATACTCTACATTTCCTATTTTCTCTTTCCATTCATCAAAGACTTTTTTGGCTTCTAGATACATAAATTGTACTTCTGGGATTTTTCTTTGGTCGATTGGTTTTGAAAATTCTTGGTAGAAATTTCCGTCGTCGAAACCTATTTCGTCAGCGTCTTTTTGTGTATTGGCGTAATATATTTTTTCTATTCTAGCTCGAAATATTGCTCATAAACACATTGGACATGGTTCACATGAAGTATATATTTCACATCATTTAAGATCAAATGTGTTTAAATTTTTACAAGCATCACGGATAGCTTGTATTTCAGCATGAGCAGTTGGATCGTTATGTTTGATTACATGATTGAATCATTTTCCTACTACTTTTCAATCTTTGACTACTACTGCTCCAAAAGGTCATCCAAATTGTTTTTCTATGTTTTCTTTTGAGAGTTTGATTGCTTCTTGCATAAATTCTTTTTGCATTTTTGTATTAATTAATTGTAAAGGGTTGATGCCTCCCTTTTGAAAGGAGGGAAACTACGCATAAAAGCGTAGTTGGTGGGTTCAAAATTATGTAGAACCCCCTTTATCCCCCTTCATAAGGGGGACTGTTCTTCCACTCCTGGAATTCTATTCGTTTTTCATTCAATGCCTTCCTAGTAGAAGGTCACATCCAACCATTAGCAGGATTAGAATAATCATCTGCTCTAAGAATACCAGCCGCTACTTGAAAGTTGTGAACTGAATTTATAGTAGATCAGTCGTATGTACTATTTAATTCTCATTGGTAAAATCAATAATGACGAAGCATGTCTTGTAGATCTGATATTTTGGAATCTGTTGTTCATTTTTTGTATGCTATATTGAAATAATTGGTAGTTGATAATGATGAATTGATAATTTCTAGATTTTGTCTGTTTCAATTATAATTTGCAGCATAAGAAACAAGATCTTCAAAATTAGTAATTTCTCCAAAATCTGGTAAAAATCATCTAGCCTTAGCTTCTAACTTCATATAATACCTAGTACGCGGACCAAAAACTCAACAATATTTTCTGCTAGTGATTCATCTTCTCAATTGATAATTACACAATGCTCTTTTTGTTTCAGGTCAGAAATATCAAGTTTTTTTGTCCATATAACCAAATTTCATTAGATATTTTTGTAATGTATATACTCGTATATCGGTTCTACCATATTCTAATTGTTGAATAAACAATGCTGAATCAAAAAAATATTTTAAAACTGGTATCGCATCAAAGTTTAATCAAACTTTAGGATTAGCTCACAGTGTTTTCAAATCTTGCTTAGTACAATAGTATC
>DATFJH010000004.1:0-4782 GCA_035269265.1 Candidatus Absconditabacterales bacterium | reverse complement strand
ATCCTCTTTGGGAATCTGCGTGGATTTTACATCTCCTTCTGCATATTTCTTATAGAAACTTTCTAAATAAATCATAGCAGAACAATTACATTCCCAAGGATCCAGGAAATCAAAATCATCTTGGGTAATTAATTTCCTGATATCTTTTTCTCTTTCTAAATCACGGGTTCCTCCGTACCATTCTGAATTACCCCCGATTTGTCCAGTTAAATAACTCATCATTTCTGTAAGGAAACGCTCAAAGAACCTTGGATAAACTTCGTATAGATCCTTAGGTATTGCAATTCTCATTTTTTTAAATGATTGACTTGCACTATGATCTCTCCTTAATTCCAAGAAGTCTTTGATAACATCAGCCATCATACCGTCATTAGACAACTGAGTTGTGTCTGGCATTACTTCGTTTTCATAAGCCTTTTGAAACTCAGCTACAGCTTTTGCTGTCAATGGATAATATCCAGCAGGACCGTTTAATGTTAACGTATCCTCTCCCCAAACATATATATCTACACATGTTCGTGCATGATCTATATGATCCAAATTCTGTTTGTGAGATCGTTCTGTTTCGGTCAAAACGACCTTTTCTTTGAGAAGCCACTGCCATGTAGGTTGCAGGACCTCCTCTTTTTTACACGATGGCACTAAAATAATTAAAAGCACCAAAAACAAACCTAAGATTTGCAATTTACTTCTCATTTTCATAATATTAAATTTTTGTTTATAATCTTTTTTATTTTTGCTCACTATATAGTTTTATAAATAAATAATAATTAAAGTCAACAATAAATACAGATATAGAACAACATAGCAAATATTGATTTTATTACTGATTTAGATATACTTTTGAAACTTTATCAAACACTATAAATATGCTAAATTTTGGTATATTGTGAAATAATGCAAGAAACTTATTGTACATAAAAAAGTTTAATGATAAAAAATCTATTCGTTTGGCAAACAACAAAATAAATACAAAAAATTTTTTGTCTGCTAGATGAATACCATTTGCAAAAACTTATGCAATCATAAAAGATCGTAAGGAACTTTTTAATATTGATTTTGGTAAATTACCAAACAAAGAGTTTGTAATAAAACCAAACAAATGATCAAAATGAAAATGAATATATATCGCTAAATTTTTGTGAACCGTAGAAAAAAATGAGAAATGAGAAGTGAGAAATATTTTTGATAAAGCAAAATTATATGTAAATAAAATAGCAGATAAAATTCAAAATTTGCCAAACCTACCACATTATTATGAAATATGATGAGAAATGATAAATGATAATACATTTAGAAGATATGTGTTGGATAATTTGGATGGTAAAAATTCTATGACAATATGATGAGATAAGGTGATTGTAGAAGAAAAAATCCAAGCTGGAGAATGATTTACAGAATTTTGTAAACACTGATTGGCTGATATTAGAATAATTGTATTCAACTTAGTACCTGTAAGTGCTATGGTGAGAATGCCAACATACAAATCTGAAGGTAAGGCGAATTTGGCAAAATGAGGTATATGATTGTGAATAGAAATAGGTATATGAAAGATAAGTTCAATGTTTGAAAACCAAAAAATATATAAATGAAAATTTAAAGAAGAATTTAAAAGTTTAAAGTGACACAAATTACCATATTGGGATGATATTTTATTTTTATCGTCAAAGATACAATATTTTGTAAACTTGTGATACTTGGCATTGGACTGGGTAATTACAGAAGATGGTCCAAAGCTATTGGAAATTAATGCTAGGGCTGGTTTAGAAGTACAAAATATATCTGGTATGAAACTAAAAAATACTTTAAATAAGATCTCTGACTTAAAAATATCAGACCCAGAAAAGTGAGTAGAAATTGCAAAAAGTCTATTTTCAAAAGAAGCTACAAAATGATATACTGACAAAATATTATATCTTTCTCAACATGGAAAATTAAATATTTCTTCAGAAAAAAATCTTAGATATGATGATCTGATAGTAAAGGTAAACATAAACAAATCAGAAAATTATGTGAGTAAAGAAATTTTTCAATGATTAAAAGATAATCCAAAATCAGAAACAAATCTAAATCTTTATGACAATGATATTCATATAAAAAATATAAAATTTTTGATGGATGAAACTCTAGAATCAGATGAAATAGTTTTGTGAAAATCTATAAGCTCAAATTTTTTGATAAAACCTATTAACAAAACAAAATGAAAAATAAATATAATAAACACAAAAGATATAAAAATTAGTGAAAAAAATAAACTACATATAATAGATGAAAAAATCAGTAGAATAGGTAAAAAGCTTATCTTAGCTAAGATATTAAAACCAATAAATTATTTTGAAGAATTGGATAAATTTATAATAAACAACGGGAAATATAATCCAAAGTTTGAGTACAAGTGGCCAGAAAAAAATAAGTTAGAAAATATGACAAAAGAACTTATTGATATCAAAGATGATTTACAAAAAAATGATTATAATCAAAATTTTTCTAAGTTGTTTGAAAATAAAATAGAAGATTTATTATATAGAATAAATTTGATTAATGCTTATAAAAACAAAGATTATAAAAATATTTTGTTATATAATGAAAAATTGTTTTGAAAAATAGATGAAAAACTTTTGAAAATATCAAAAGAAAAAATATTTGAATGAGAACCAGAAAATAAACAAATATTGTGAAAGATACTATCTGTGAGTGAAGTTAAAAGAAAGTTAGAAAAATACCTAAGCAAAAAATGAATAGAATGAGTTGATACCATAATAACTTCTACTACTCTAGCAAGAATAAGTGTTTCTATGGGTAAAAACACCAAAATAAAAATAAATAGAATGGTTCCATTCCAAGAAAAAGAAATTGATTCTATTTTTGCACATGAAATTGACACACATTTGATTAGATATATAAATGGATCAAAAACTGGACGAAATATTTTTAAAGAATGATCATGATTTTATATAAAAGATGAAGAAGGTCTTGCTATATATAATGCTAATAAACATTTGCCTAGTGGGTATCAAAAACTTAGTTTTTATAAAAAATATTTCTTACTTAAGGAAGCTCAAAAATATTCATTCTCTAAGCTTGTAGATCTTGTAAAGTTTTTATACCCAGAAAAAAGAATGGAATGGGTATTTATGACAATCTTGAGATTGAAGAAAGGAATACAAGATACTTCAGTGGTAAATGAATGAGCAATCTTTATGAAAGAAAAAGTTTATCTAGACTGATATATGAAAGTAAAGGATTGGGCAGAAAAATGAGGAGAGGTGGAAGAAATGTATAAAGGTAAAATTAATGTAGAAGATTTAAATCTTATTTGATAAAAATGGTTAAACTTATTAAAAAATGGTCTATATCATCACAAATTATTTCTGATACAGCAAAAGAAATGTGATATGATGTGGAAGTGATTAACGAAAGTAAAAACTTATTTATTGTGAAAAATAAAGACAAAGAAGTTTTATTTAAAAGCACAGATTGTGGAATAAATTCTTCTTTGGCGTTGAAGTTATGTGATGATAAGGAATTAACTTACAATATATTATGAAAGAACTTAATTAGAATAGCGGAAAGTATTTACTTAAATAAGAATAATTTAGCTGATTTTCATATAGAAAAGTCTAATCTTAATTTTCCGTTAGTTGTGAAACCACTAGATTTATGACATTGAGATGGAGTGTATACAGAAATTAAAGATGAAAATGAACTAAATATAGCTATAGAAAACTGTTTAAAATTTTCAGATAATATTATAGTTCAAGAACATATCTATGGTGATGAACACAGAATACTAGTCATATGAAATGAGGTTGTTTTTGGTGCTAGGAGAATTAATGCTCACGTAATTGGTAATGAAAAAAATACTATAAAAGAATTAATTGAAAAAGAAAATACCAGTTCTTTAAGGTGAGATGGATACGACAAACCCATGTCACTTATCAAAATAGATAATAAATTAATAAATTATATTAGAAAATACTATGACTACACTATAGACAGTATTCCTGAGGAATGAGAAGAAATTGTGTTGAGAGGCGTATCTAATGTCTGAGCAGGTGGAACAATACAAAATGTCACTGATGAATTATGAATAGAGTTCAAAGAAGAATGCATTAAAATAGCAAAAATACTATGATTAGATATTGCGTGAATAGATATAATCACATCTGATTTGTCGAAACCTCTGTCGAAAAGCAAATGAATAGTCTTAGAGGTATGAGCAACACCTTGATTCGGCGGTTATAAAGAAACCACAGGCATAAACCCTGCTAGACATCTTTTAAATTTTGTTTTTAGAAAATGAGATTAATCAAATCTACACTATTAATATTATGACTATCATTATTAATTTGAGCATCGTCTGCTCAAAGATATTGTGATCCAAATAGAGTTGATTTAAAATGAGACTCCTCTATCACGACAAATCAAGTATCAGAATATACAATAAATGATACTTGGGGATTAAAAGATAGTAGCGAACTTAATAGTTATTATAGTCTATGGAAAGATGGGCAAAGACTTGAATCTGTACAAGGAGATAAGTTTTTCTTTAATTTTGAAAGTGAATGAGAATACTTACTTAAAGCTAATCTAACTGTGGATAATTGTAAATACGAACTAGAAAAGAAACTTGATGTGTTCTACAAATCAGTATTTTATATATGATATGATTTGGAAGAATTTAATATTTGATATGAAAACAATTTCAAAAGCAATGCTATTTTGTTTAATAAAGTTTTAGTCTCAAATAGTGTGTTTTCAGAAGATGAGATAGTAAACAAA
>DATFJH010000003.1:0-4640 GCA_035269265.1 Candidatus Absconditabacterales bacterium | reverse complement strand
TTATACATATAATCTTGTATTGTCTTTTCCAAAAATTTTAATTTTTGTGGTTTTATATATCACATCAGGTCATCTATTTGATCTACCACTTTTACTTCTACAAAAACTATCTCACCATTTTTTTGTGCTATCACATCCAATTCTCCACCAGGTATAGTATAGTTGGTATCCAAAATTTCATATCCATTTTTTTCGTAGTATTCAACAGCCAATTCTTCTCCAATTTGTCCCAATTTTCTTTTGTTTTGCATAGTTTAAAATTAAATATAAACGTTTTTATATTTATATAAACAATAATAAAAAATCAATAAAAAAATCCCGATTATATCGAGCTTTATATTTTTATAATGTAGGGGACGCTCGCGAGCGTCCCTTATGAGTAAAGTATTATGTATTATACAATTCTTCAACTTTCTCCCAGTTAACCAAATTCCATCGATTTTCTAGATATTCTGGTCTTCTATTTTGATATTTTAAATAATAAGCATGTTCTCGCACATCTACAGTAAGTAGAGGAGTTAATCAATCTGTCATTGGATTAGCAGCATTACTTGTATTTACTATTTCCAATTCTCAATCACTATTTTTAACTAGCCAAGTCCATCCAGATCCAAAATTTCCAGCCGCACTACTTGAGAATTCTTTTTTAAACTCTTCAATACTTCATCGTTTTTCATTTATAGCTTTAATTACATTTAATTCTCAATTATCAATTTTCAATTCTCAATTATTTTTCAGTCAATTCCAATAAAAAGTGTGGTTCCATACTTGAGCAGCATTATTAAATATTCATCCATTAGATTTCATTATAATATCTTCTAATCCCATATTTTCAAATTCTGTTCATTCTATTAATCCATTTAACTTATTAACATATCATTGATGGTGTTTTGTATAATGTGTTTCTACAGTTTTTACATCAATAAATGGCTCCAAGGCTTTAAAGTCATAAGGTAGTCTAGGTAAATCTATCATTAGTATAATTTATCAAAATAAAAACCATTCTCATTATTAAAAATATTTTTTTATTTTGCAAGTCTATTTGTTATTTTGTATCATAATACATGCATTAGTTATATATTCAATGTTATTTTTTTCACAAAATTTAATGGCTTTATCACTCTCAGCGCCGGGCTGAAACCAAACCTTTTTGATTCATAAAACTTTAATTTCTTCCAAAACTGGCAAAGAGAATTTTGGAGACAATACAAAAATTGCTACATCTATTTTTCATTTATATTTTGATAGAGTAGGGTAGACACTTCTTCACAAAATTTTTTCTTCATTTGGATTTATAGCAACGACATTAAATCATTTTTCGATTAGATCTTTGAATACTTTGTATCCATATTTATCAGTATTATTTGATGCTCATATTACAGCATAGGTTAATTTTGGGTCAATCATTTTTTCTTATTTTTAATAAAGCTTTATTTCTTCCACCCGGGGTTAAGTAGATTGTGTCTATTGACCCCGGGTGGTTTAGTTACTTACTTCACCTTCAAAAATCTCATTTCAATCTTTCTAACTCCAAACTTCGGATTATAAAATTTTACAATTGCAAGATTATTCCATATTTCCAATACATATCCATCTCCAAACAACTTATGATTTACTGTATCTCCTTCATTTATATCAAAAGTTTCTTCTTTTTTTGTGCTTCATCACAGTCCACTTCCACCAGATCACAGATCGTAATGTTTCAATAAATCTTGAGGTATTTCTCATATAAATCTACTTGGAGGATTATTTCTCGTTTGTCACCAAGTCATTCTACTATTTGAGTGTGACAAAAACAAATGATCTTTTGCTCTAGTAACGGCTACATACATCAATCTTCTTTCTTCTTCCAGAAGATTTTCTTCCATCATAGCATTTGTTAGTGGAAAAACATTGTCTTCTAATCATGCAACAAAAACAAAAGGAAACTCTAGTCCTTTACTGCTGTGTGTAGTCATCAACTTTATGGCATCAGAATTTGGGTCATTGTCGCTAGCCACATCAGTTAATAATGTAATTTCTTCCATAAATTGTCTCACTGCTTCCAATCCATTTCAAACATATTTTGAAGCTAGGTTTATTAGTTGTCATATATTTTCATATTTTTCCATGGCCGCTTCTTCATTTCATTGTTCTTTAATTAAATAATCTTTATACTTAATTCATTTTACTATTTTTTCCATAGCATCTGCTACTGTATATTTATCTCGATTATCAGTTATTTCATGTATTGTGGTTTTAAATTCTAATATTCCATTTTTTGCCTGTGGAGTGATTTTTTCTGGTATACTATCTATGTTTTCTATTACTTCATGTAGGGTAAGTCAGTTTTGAGAAGCATACTCTTCAAGTCTTTCAAAAGTAGTTTTACCAATTTTTCTATTTGGCACATTTATTATTCTTTTCAATGATACTGAATCATTATTGTTGGCAAGATATTTTATATAAGCTAAAATATCTTTTACCTCTTTTCTATCAAAAAACTTGTATGCTCATCGTATTTTATATGGTATTCATTCTTGTACTAGCACTTGCTCAAATGGTGAAGATTGTGCATTTGTCCTATACAATATAGAAACTTCTCATCGTTCTTTTATTTTTCAATTATCTTTCATTTTACCAATCAAGTCTATTAGATTTGCGGCTTCATCCATTTCAGTGTTATGACAGAAAACAGTAATTTTACCCTCCTCATTTCTATGTGCACGTACTTCTTTTTCATATTGTTTCATATTATTTTTTATTATATGGTTTCCAGCAGTAACTATATGAGGACGACTACGGTAATTTATTTGAAGTTTAAACATATGAATATTTGACCAATATTTTTTTACATTTAAAAAATTTTCCATTAAAGCTCATCTTCGACCATAAATACTTTGGTAGTCATCTCATATTAGTGTAATATTTCCATCATTTCCACTCAACATTCTCATCAATTCAAATTGTATTCGATTTGTATCTTGAGCTTCATCTACCATTATATACATAAATTTGTTTTTCCATTTTTTTAAAATTTCAGGATCTTTTTTGAACAATAAATATGGAAGCAAAAGTAAATCATCAAAGTCTAGCATGTTAGATTTCTCCAATTCTTTTTGGTATTCAGTATAAACTTTTCACATATTTTGATCATAATCACTATTTATTTTTGATTCAAACATCTTAGCATCAAATCAGTTATTTTTTTGATTACTTATAAATGATTTAACTTCTTTTGGTTTAAATACTTCATTTAGATTTAAGTTTTTTAATATTTGTTTTAGTAATTTTGCACTGTCATCACTATCTATAATAGAAAAATTTTTATCATATTTCATATCTAATTTATCTATATCTTCTTTTAATATTTTTAAGAAAATACTGTGAAATGTTCCAATCCATTTAAAATCATTTATACTATATCAGCTATTGTTTTGTTTTGGGGCTGTTTGTTCTACAAAATCTAAAAAATCATCAATACTATCTCATTCTTGTCATTCTGAGTTTTGCGAAGAATCCATTCTATTAGAATCTTCTCATATTTCACTCATTTCTTCAGCCAATTCTACAAGTCTCTCTTTCATTTCATTGGCTGCCTTGTTTGTAAAAGTTACAGCCAAAATATTGCTGGGTCTAATTTTAAGACCAAACATTAAATATCATATCTTATATGTTAGAGTTCTAGTTTTACCAGATCATGCTCCAGCTAATATTAAACTAGAAGTGTCGGTATGTAGTGCGGCTTTTAGTTGTTCTTCATTTAGTTTTGTAGCTAAATATTCTCTTATATTTTGCATTAAAATTCTTAAATATAAATCGTAGATGTCATCTATTTTTATATAAATATTGAATTGTCTTTTATATTCAATCATAAAAAATATTTCCTCTTGATTTTTTGTCAAAAACATGTTTGACAAACCTGTACAAATAAAAGTATTGATTTCTGGTTTGAATAGCTTACAAAAAATATACTATGATTGCTGATCATAGGATGTAGAAAAGAATCTAGTGCCCCAAGTAATTAAGGCATGGTCTAAGACAATCTTTTCGCTTTTTGCGGGGGCTAATATTTAGCCTTGTACACATCGCCCGCAATATTATTTTCCTTAGTAGTGGCGAACGAAAAGGATCGATCCGGGACCTTCCGGAAAATTAAATTAGCTCAATTCTTTTTGGATTGAGCTTTTCTTTATTCAGAAATTAAATTACTTTTTACATTATCATATATTTCTTTTATATTTTCTGGTGTTTGATAGTTTGGGAACAATGTTTGTCACATAGGTATTTCTATATGAATATTATTTGCTATATTGTTGTTATTTTCTATTCGTTCTTTAATTTGTCATTCTGTATATCAATTTGATAATAATATATCCTCTATTTCCTCTCTTGTCATTATATGAAAATCTCATTTAGGTTTTCTTCTATTTTTATCATACATTTTATATCAGTCTTTTATTGCTAGAGCCATTTCCCAAGCTTCTTTGTCTGATTTATTTATATAATGATAAATATTGTTTACAACACATTTTATTCAGCTTTTTTCAGCAATTTCCAATATTTTTCTGTTTATTTTTTTTATATCTTCATCTAGAGTTTCATCTTTTGCTATTATTTCTAAGAAAACATTTTCTTCCCCTAATTTATCTTGTATCATT
>DATFJH010000002.1:0-5089 GCA_035269265.1 Candidatus Absconditabacterales bacterium | reverse complement strand
GTTTGATATGTGGTTTGCTGATTTGTTTGGAGTTTTTCAACTTTTTCGATCATATATGATATATTCTCCATTTTTTGTAACTATTCAAAAATCTGGTTGTGCATAAACTGTGACTCATATTAGTTCTGGTATGTTATCTATTTTTATTTTCATAGAATCAAAATCTTTTTCTTTTGGTTCGATGAAAAACTTGTTATTTTTGTCAGAGAAATGCAGCTTGATATCGTTGTGGAAATCGCTCTCTAGGAATTTATTGAAGCTTTCTAATATTTGTGTCTTTCATGTTTTGTATATCTCGTCTATGTTTTTTTGATAATAGTGTTCTGTGAGTCAAAACTTTAAACTGGGGTCGTATCAAGAGTAGTCTCTTTTTTTTGAAATTTCATATTCTTTGTCCATTTCTACTATCATTTGTTTTTTCATTTCTTCTATTTTTTCAGTAGTAGCTTTGTCTTGTTGTAATAAATTTAGATAATCAGACATAAGGTCATGTATTTTTTCTCCAAATCGCATATGTATGCTTTTTAGATTTTTTGCTAGCATTGCTTGGTTCCATATTCACTGATCTACTTCTTTTAAGTAATTTGAGTATGTAGAAAAATAGTATTTTTTTTTACAATAATGTAATATTGTAGATTTTGAAATAGATCGAGATAGGGGAATCTTCATGTGAGTTAAAAGTGAAGAGTTAAAAGTGAAGAGTTATTTGATTGATATTTTGTAGGGGAATTATTAATTTCCCGTTTATAGATAAAGGGAAGATGCTATCTTCCCTTACAATATGAGTTTATTTTAGATATCAAGATTTGAACGATTCTCGGTTCATAGATTTTTTTCATTCTGGTTTGAATGAAATATTTATTATAGCCTTATTTAATTCTTTTCATTTTATAATTGGTTTGTTTTTTTCAGTTTCAAATATTTTTTCATCTAGTATAAGTTTTTCGATGATTACTCTTTTTGGTTTTATTGAATCCCCATTACCCCCTTTTGTAAAGGGGGCTGTATTAAAGTATATTTTTGGCCGTAGAGAGTATGCTTTATATTTTTTGTAAATATCTTCTAATGAATCTTTGTCTAAAAATATTTCTCAATCTTCTTTTTCTATTTTTTTGCAATACGTAGCTTGTTTTTCGTTTTGTTTTACTTCTCATAGTAATCTTTTACCGTAACTAATAAGGGTTTTATTTAAAAATTTTGGTCATTTTTGTTTCATTCGTTCTATTAGATCTCATGTTGTTCGGTTGAATTTTAACTTAGTAGACAACTTATCAATCATGTTTCATGTATCCATTTTTGCATCCATTTTCATTATTGTGATACCAGATTTTTGTTCATTGTTTAAAAATACCGACTGTATTGGACTAGCTCCACGATATTTGGGTAGAAGTGATCAATGGACATTGATTGGAGCAATTTTTGGTATGTCTAATATGTATTTTGGGATTATTTTCCCATAGGCTATGACTACTAGATAATCTGGTTTTTTGGCTTCAAGTCGAAGTTTGAAATTGTGTGCTTCTTCGGCATATTTCTTTGAATCTAAACGTAGTGAGTTTGGGGTTTGAATGAATTTATTTTTTAAATCCCCCCTTTCCCCCTTATTAAGGGGGGTTATTTTTTCTCATTCTGTTTTTATGATATTTGATTTTAATTTCATACCTCTACCACTTTTTTCATCTGGATTTGTAACAATTCACTTTATGTCAAAATGTTTGTTTTTGTATAATTCTTTTAAAAAAGGAACTCATATAGGTGCAGATGAAAAAAATACTACATTATATTTGTGTGGATCGTATATTTTTTGTTTTGATCATACACAAGAAAACACCCTCTCTATTACTTTGGGTAATCATGAAAAGAATCCATATCTTTTGAATGATAAAACGCTGTATTTGCTACAATGTGGTTCATGAGCACAAATTTTTCATTTTAACCATAGTGATGGTAATCCTTTGTCTGGGGAGATTGTATATTGATATATTTTGATTAATATAATTGATATTTCAGTCAATATTTTGTCTATAAATTTTAATATGATCATGTGTTGAGGTTTTTTTATTATAAATTTTTTAGTTTATATTTAAATTTTTTTATATTTCAATGCCTACGGATTGTTGTAAAAATACTTTTTAAATACCTGTCATTATGAAAAAGAGCATTTCATAAGATTAATCAATCTTTCAGTTTGAATTTTGTATATAAAAAGCTACAAATATTGTGTGTAAAAATAGATTGCGACACCGTCACTTCGTTTTATTCCACCGCGGTGCGGGGTGCAGCGCAATGATAGTTGGTTGTTTAGTATTAAGAAATCTTATGTTGAAAAATGTATATTTATTTATGTGAGAGGAAAAATATTTGTTGGAAAAGGAGCTAAAAAGATGGACTTCTAATTTTTTACAAAAATTTGGAGAAGATTCTTTGTTTATTTATAATTTGGAAAATTGGGATGAGGTTTCTGCAAATCAATCAATATTTGGATGATGATTGTTTTCAGAGAAAAAATTAACAATTATAAAATGAATTCCTTTGGATAATGCCAAATGAAATACTTTTAAAATAGATCAGATAGATTGATTTATAGAAAATTTTATCAAAAAAGAATGAAAAATTCCTCAAGATAATTTGTTGGTTTTTGTTAGCAATAAGCCAGACAAAAGATCGAGATTTTTTAAGTTTTTAAGAGACAAGGTTAACTTAAAAGAGTTTAAACCTCTAAAAGACAATGATTTAAAAAGCTTTATTTTGAATGATTTATGAGACATAAAGATTGATGAAGGCGCTTTATCTTTTTTTGTTTATAGAGTTTGATCTGATTTGTATCGTATAGGTACTGAATTAGACAAGTTAAAGGTTTATTGTAAAGAAAATGATATAGACAAGATAACCGTAGAAATGGTTGATTACATGGTTTTTGGGCTGGTAGAAACTCAGGCTTTTGATTTTTTAAAGTTATTGTTTAAAGATAAGCAAAAGTCTTTTCAATATTTGCAAAGGATGCAAGATCAATGATTAAATTGGAATGCCTTTTCTTGAGCACTTTATTGGTGATTAAAACTTTATATTACATTGTATGATTTTGCAAAAAATGGTATAAAAGATATAAAAACTATTGCTCATGAGACATGAATAAATACATATAGTTTATGACAAAACATAAAGAACATAGACGTGATATTGAAAAATTGAATTGAAATAAAAAATATGTATAAAGGTTTATTAGAAGTAGAATTTGATATAAAAAGTGGTAAAAAATCAGAAGAATCATTTCGATTAGAAACAAAAAAAATGATTATTAAATTTAAACTTTAAAATGCTTATGAAAAAAATAATTATTATAGCATCTGTTTTGATTTTTGGCTTTGTTTGATGAAGTTTTGCATATATAGAAAACAATGTTTTTTGTACCATATCTTCAGATTCTATAACTGTGACTATAAATAGACAAAACAACTATAAATGTACTGATTATATAGATGTTTTGACTCAAGCAATAAATAAAGAATATAAAAATGTTTTGGCTATACAAAGCTTGATTCAGCAGTGATATGATGTTGATTTCTGGACAAATATCAGAGAAAACAAAAGATCTCAAATTCAAAAAATGCTTTTGATAAAAAATCAAATACAAAAATCTATTTTAGATTTTGAAGAGAATCTCTTTGAACAAACAAAAGACTATATTAGATATACTGTTTTGCCATATAGAGATAAATATAGAAAACTTTTGAAACCGATGGAAGATTTAAATACTTCTGTATATTTGAGATCCAATGTAAGAAATAAAATTTATTTAATGCAAGAACAGTTGGATGTGATCAATCAACTTTTGAATGTTGATGATTATGAAAATCTTGTTAAATATTTTGAAAGGTACATTTATTTGAAGAAAAAAATTGAATGAAAATAGGAATAGTGACTTCTTGAAATGAAGTTTTGACTTTGTTTAAATTTTTAAACAAGTTTGAACATGAATATTTTGTGTATTATGATCAAAACAATTGGCCTTATGGTGATAAAAATTTTGATGTATCATTAAATTATGTTGAAAAATGAATAAAATATTTAAAAGATAAATGAGTAGATAAGGTAGTTATTTCTCCTGTTTATGAATTGTATTTTTTGAACAATAAAAAATATTCTGATTTAATATTACCTTTGTTTTCAGAATACTTGCATAAGTTTTGTTTTTGACAATCTTTGGTTTGAAAAATTTGATTGATTTGAGATTTTGCTGATATTCAGGTTGCTCAAGATTTAGTAAGTGATCTATCTAAACAATATAAATTATCAGAAAATCAAAGTAAAATAAGAAAATTTAATTTTCCATTTAAATTTTGGTGTAAAGAAGTGCCTATGTGGAAGTATTTTGCTACCAAACTTTCTTTTTCAAACTTGATGGTAAATAGGGTGATTAAATTTGATTTGAGGTATTTTAAAGATGCAAATGTAGATACTATTGTACCATTGAATTATGAATATTTTAATTATCAAAATACTATTTTTAAGTTTTTTAACTTTAAAAAACAAAGATTTCATAAATTTGATAAATTAGAAAAGATTTTTAGAGAAATAAATTTAAAAGAATCAAAATATTGAGTTAATTTTTATGTAAATGGTCATGTGGAGTTTTTGAAAAGAGAGAAGAAGACTTTGTGGAATATTCAAAGAGGGAAGAGTATAGAATTGAAAATTGTTAATTGTTAGTGGATAATTATTGGTAAATTAAAATAATAAAAAATTGCGATATTAATTCGCAATTTTTTGTGTTTATATTTTTATTTATAAAATAGATTTTTTGGACAAATTTGTGTATAAACTCAATAAAAAAAGATAGAATTTGGTTAGATACCAACTGTTGTTTTGAAAAAACCACAAAAAAAGTCCTCAAAAATTTGACAAATCAGGGGGGGGAGTATAATTAGGTATATTTATTTTATATTTATTATTTTTAATAAAATGGTTAATAAAAAAACAGAGTCAGAAAATTATAGAGATAATTTGGCTGGACATTTGAAAAACCTTAGATCTTCTGATCTTGAGTCTTGAAAAGAAATTGCAAAAACTTTATTAGATTCAGAAGAGA
>DATFJH010000001.1:0-11647 GCA_035269265.1 Candidatus Absconditabacterales bacterium | reverse complement strand
CCTCTTCTTCGCTCTTCCGTCTCAATGGGGCGGGATGGTTGTTGGCTCAGCGCTATCGCGACTTCGCTCAACAACAGCATATCCACCATTGCACCATTCACTACGTTCACGGCTCAACGGCGGATCATCCCGCCCCATTGTGAGAAATTCAAAACCTTAATCGATTTTTAGTTTATAGACTATACATCATGAAATTAAAAGAAAAAGTTATTGTAATCACATGAGCAAGCGATGGAATTGGAAAAGAAATCACTCTTAGACTTGCTCAAGAAGGAAGCAAACTAGCTCTCATCGCAAGAGATGAAAAAAAACTTAATGATGTTTCGGAAAAGGCAAAAGAGCTTGGCGCTGCTGATGTTAAGTTTTATACTTGCGATATTCGTAAAACTAACAACTTAAAAAAAATTGTTAAATCGATTATATCTGATTTTAATGCTGTAGATATTCTTATCAACAATGCGGGTATTTGGCAAAAAGTCATGCCAGTAGACGAAATAGAAGAAAGCATTGTTGATGATATTATCGCAACAAATCTATCAGCAGTAATTCATACAACACGTTTACTACTTCCTATTCTTCGCACAAGAGACGAAGCTGCAATTATAAACGTAATCTCAAAATCTTGAATAACAGCTCAAGAAGGACAATCAGTTTACACAGCAAGCAAATATGGTGTCCATGGATTTACAGAAATTCTCAAGGCAGATCTTAAAAATACTAAAATAAAGGTTGCTGGCGTTTATCAAAGTTGAACAAATACAAAAATGTTTGAGAAAGCTTGAGAAATTTTTCCTACAGATAACTTTACAAATCCATCTGATTTAGCTGATATAATTGCATATATGCTTTCTAGACCAGATAAAATACGATTACATGATGTACGTGTAGAGAAATAAACAAAATAAGTCTCGGTTTTGAACTCAAGCCTCGCAATGCTCGGTCTCACAACAGCTTCTGTCTAAATATCCTGACTAATATTAATTTTCAACGGAACGTCAGGACATTAGACTAGAGGCAAACGTTGAGACGAAATAGCTCCGCGTCGGACCGCTTCGCTCTCCGCTAATCGCTCCGTCCTCTTCTTCGCTCTTCCGTCTCAATGGGGCGGGATGGTTGTTGGCTCAGTGCTATCGCGACTTCGCTCAACAACAGCATATCCACCATTGCACCATTCACTACGTTCACGGCTCAACGGCGGATCATCCCGCCCCATTAGATGATATATCCCCATTTGGATTACTTTAAATATTTAGATGAAGAAGCCCCCTTTTTTATTTTAATTTAATTTTTTTTAGAAAAAACAAACAACTTTGGTGGAAATTCTCAATGATATGTTTATGCTGATTGAAAGGATTGGTTTATTAATTTATTTATCATAATAAGAAAATGAATTTTAAAGACATTTTTCAAAACTTAAATACAATTTGAGATCGACAAAACTTACGATCACAATCAGGAATAAAACTTGAACAATCTCGTGAATACAAAATAAAAGATAAAACTATAAATATTTTTTGAAATACAGATAATATATTTTTTTGCTACTTAACAAATCATACAGAAAAAATTACAAAAAAATTTATTAGAGATGATTTATTAAAAATAGAAGATATTAAACATGCAAAATATCTAGTCTTGATGCTTCAAAATGAAAAAGATCCACAAATTGTTTGAGTTGATTTGATAAACAAAACAAATCCAAAAATCACAACTTTGCATATAGACAACAAATGAACATTTAATATAGATGAAGATAAAATTGTTTATAAGAACAGAACATTGAGTGAACAATTTCAAGAATTACAAAAAGACTTAAAATGATGAGAAAGAGAACTCAAAGTAAGGTTTCTCAAGAAATTTTTTGAAAAGCAAAAACTTACAGAAAGCTTTTATGCTATATACAAAACCGAACTTTTTGATAAAATAAAAAAAGACCTTATCAAGCATTTTGGTAAAGAAGATGAAGATGTTATCAATAATTTCATTCTGATAAATCTAAATAGACTTTTGTTTATCCATTTTTTGGACAAGAAAGGTGGGGTTTTTAAGTCATACGAAAACAAACGATGAAGCTACATCTCTTATTTATTTCACAAAGTATATAAAGAATTAGATACACAAGAACCTTTTTATCAAGCAGTCTTGAAACCTTTATTTTTTGAAGCACTAAACAAACCATATACAGAAAGAAAGTTTAATCACAAAATATTAAATGAGGAGTTTAAAGATTTACCATATTTAAATGGATGATTATTTAATCCAACTACATATGAAAAAAATAACACATATTTCATAGACAATGTTTTTGTTAAATCATTTATCATCAATATCATAGATCAGTTTAATTTCACTATCACAGAAGATACTCCATTTGATATTAAAGTCTCTGTAGATCCAGAATTACTTGGATATATATTCGAGAATTTAATTCAGGACTATGATAATTCAAAAAACAAAAAAGAATCAAAGAAAGACGAAAGATCTAAATGAGGAATATTCTATACTCCAAAAATTGAAGTAGATTTCATGTGTCGTCAAGTATTAATAGAATATTTAAGTAAAAAAGATGAACTAAAACATTTAAAATCATCACTATACGAACTTTTTTATCCAGAAAAATGAACAAGAGAAGACCAAAAATATGGAAGTTTTAATAGTAAAGAAATTTGATTTGTTTTTAAATATTTAGAAGAAGCAAAAGTTGTAGATCCAGCCTGTGGATCATGAGCATTTCTTGTAGGTATGATGCAAGTGATACTTGATATAGAAAACACACTATTACAACAAAATGAAGCACTAATAAAACTTTCTAGCACGCCATGAATAAAAGAAATTAAAGAAAAAAATAAATTTCAAAGAAAAAAACAATTAATAAAACAATCATTGCACTGAGTTGATATCAAACCTTGGGCAGTAGAAATTGCAAAACTTAGACTTTGGTTATCTATGATTATTGATATTAATGAATCAGTTTTTCAAAAAGAAAGTGTAAAAACCCAACCACTTCTTCCATCTTTTGGATTTAAGATAGTTCAAGGAGATAGCTTGGTAAATCGTATAGGAACAAATCTAATCCCTATAGATATCACAAGAAAAGATATCTTGGATAAAAGAACTAGAGACAAGGTTGAAGAACTTGCGAAATTAAAAAATGAATATTATGACAATAAATATAAAGATGAAAATATTGTAAAGAACAAAGAAAAAGAGATCTATGAATCAATTATAGAAAGTAAAATTTCAAAAACAAAAAAAGAAATCAAAACTATAGAAGATCAAAAAAATAACAAAGTTGAATCTACACTTTTTGGAGAAAATTGAGAACAAACATGAACTGTGACAATAAAAGTAGATTCAAAAAAATTAGGAAAACAACTAAACGAATATAAATCTATTCTAGAAACACTTCAAAAGCAATTATGAGATATCTCTATCAAATGAAATATCCCATTCGCTCGAGGGATAGATTTTTCTGAAGTCTTCACTGAAAAATGAGGATTTGATGTAGTAGTAGGAAATCCACCTTATGTTTGATATAAAGCAATAGAAGATCCAGTAGAAATGCTTGAGAGTAAAGATTATAAAACCTTTTTGCAAAAGAGCGTATATTCTGATTATAAAAAATGAACAATATCGATTAATTGAAAATCTGATTTATACATATATTTTTATTATAAATCTCTATCTCTGTTGAATAATAGTTGATATATGGCCTTTGTTACTTCAAATATGCGATTGGATACACAATATTGAGTTGATCTACAAGAATTTTTTTGTAAAAGATTTGAAATAATAAAAATATTTGATAGCTCAGTACAAACTTTTGATAGCGCAGACTTAAACTCAAATATAATATTTTTACCAAAACCATCTAATAAATATTCTTATTCCAATAAATTATTATTTTGTACATTTAAACTACCATATGAAAATAGTATATATACAGAAACTTTCTTAGAATTAGAAAAGGTTGATAACAAAAGATTGGAAACAAACGAAAGTATAGTGGTAAAAATAACATGAGAATCTGTTTATAATTTATGATGCGAAGAGGATGAGACAGGTTTGTTAGTCAAATATGTATGACAAAAATGGTCAAATACATTTATGAGGTCTAGATGAAAAATAGAAAAAATATTAGATAAAGTATCTAATAAGTTTATTAAAATAAATAAAATTAAATATTTAGATTTATTGACAGGTATAAAAGAATGATGATTTAAAAAGCTTCTAAAAGAAAAATCAGATTTACCAAATTTAAAGATTTTAAGTAATGTTAAAAAACACAACAATATAATAATAAATAAATATGATTGAGTTGTTGATGAACAAGAATATATAAAAAAATTTCATAAAAAAATAGCAAATATTTTATTAATTTCCGCTAGATGACAGACTCATAAATGCCAATATAATAAAGAATTATTTGCATTTACAGGAAATTATATTTGAATTGATGTGACTAAAGAAAAAGAGACTGATATTCTGCTTTTATTTAATTCTACACTATTCATTTTGCTAACAGAGCTTTGATCTAGAAATAAATGAATATGAGGTGCAGCAATAGTAATGAATAAAATGGATTTACTAACTATAAATATTCCAAATCCTGATTTATTTTCTTTTGATATAAAAGCTTTATCCTGATTTATAAACCGCGAGATATATCCAATTTTTGATGAACTTTGATTTGATAAAACAAAGGATATTCGTTCACAAATTCCAAACCCACTTCCAGACCGTAAAGAACTTGACGATATCATCTTCGATGAGCTTTGACTTACACAAGAAGAGAGAGATGAAGTCTATCGATCTTTGGCTGAACTCGTGAAAGCGAGATTGGATAAGGCGAAGAGTATGTAGAAAAATTTACTATGAAATAAGCAATCAATGAATGATTCACAAAAGCAGCAAATTCAATCAATTATAGATAATTCAATAAAATTATCAGAATCTATTAAACTTTGAATTGTAAAATGAACAGAAGTTGAAGATTTTTTTCATGGTTCTTTAAAAATAGTATACGATATTTTGGATAAAGATTCGGTTGAATATAAAATATTTGATAAGTGGAAAATAGAAACATATTGAAAGACATTACGAAGAAGTGAAAGACAAGAAGATAATTATGTAGATAATGATACTAAAATAGAGAAATTAAGAAATAAATTATCAGAAATTATATGATACAAAGTAGTAGAAAATGAAAAACATTTTAAAGCTTGAGAAAAGTACGAAGCAACAAGATATTTTAATAAATTATTCGGAGATGCAAAAACAGAAATTTTAATCACGGATGAATATATAGATTCTAACATTTTTGATTTTATAGAAGAAATTGATTCAAATATTAAAATAAAAATACTAACATCAAATACATACAAACCTAATTTTAAGAATCTTTATTTATCATATGGTAAGTGAAATTTAGAAACAAAATTACACAACACAAACAATCATGATAGATATATAATGTTAGATCAAAAAGAGATATATCACAATTGAATTTCTTTTAACTGAATTGGTAAAAGTGACTTTTCTATAAAAAAATTAGATGATGAGAATCAAATTAAATATCTATATGACTTATGGAATAATTGAATAAATCTTTCTTAATTTTTATATCAATACATTTTTTTGTTAAGCTATTTTATAAAATAAATTTATATTCTCTTGCAAAAATACATTTTTTTATTATCATAAACCCACCATATAATTTTATCCATAAAAAATACTCATGGATTATACAATTATCAAAAAACTTAGAAAAGACCATAAATGGACTCAAGATGAGGTAGCTAGCATGCTTGGAATCAGTAGAGTAACATACAATTTACTTGAAAACGGAAAAACACCTCGAGAACCATATATAGAAACATTTCAAGATATCTTTGATGTTTCTTTTTCTGCTATGCAAGATCAAAACAAACCAAAGATAAATCGCAAATTAGATAAAAATACTTATGAAAAAACAAAAAAAATAATGCTTTATATTTTAAGCAAAACTTCGCAACTACCAAATGTATGAAAAACTGTCTTATACAAAATTTTATATTTCTGTGAATTTGATCGATATGAACTTACTGGACAAAGACTTACTTGATTAGACTTTGTAAAATTACCCAAAGGACCTGCTCCTGCATGATTTGATTCTGCTATTAGAAAAATGGAAAAGGAATGATCTGTAATACCTGTAAATGCGAAATATATGTGATATACACAACAAAGATATATGATTAATGAAAAAATAGCTGACAATTTTTTAGTATGAGAAGAAAAAGTATTCGTTGATAAAGTAATCGATAAAATAAAAAACATGAACGCTTCTGAAGTTTCTGACTATAGTCACGGAGACATTCCATGGAAAGCTACTCCAGATATGGAGCTAATAGATATAGATCTAGCTAATCATCGTCTATATCCATATTCTGCCAAAGCAAGAGCAGAAAAACTTAATCAAGACATAGAAATGCTACAAAACAATTGAGCATTTAAATTTTTACTTGATGAACCAGATTTATATGAAGATGTGATATAATCCTTGAGATATCTTACTTTGTCCAATGAAATTTTCAAATTGAGCACCAGGTAAATATAGACCAGTAGTAGTTTTATCTGAAGATAGATGAGATTATTTAGTAAGCGCAATTTCTACTCAAATACAACAATGATGACCATTTGATATATATATTAAATCTGACGATAAAAATAATCTTCGTAGTGAAGAATCTGTAATTAGATTATTTAAATTATTAACAATATCCTGAGAAATAATAAAATCAAAATGGGGTAATTTATCAAAAACAGATCGAATTAATTTAAAAGAAAATATGAAACAATTTGTAGAATCTTGGTAATTTTTATTATTCAACTTTATAATTATGCAAATGACATCATCAATTATCGATAATTTAGATAATAATATCGGTGACATCATAAAAGATAATTTAAGTAAGTCTCAACAAATACAATTTGCTGTATGATTCTTATTTTTATCTTGATTCAAAGATATTTTCCCATGATTTGAAGAATTAGATAAAATTCAACTTCTTATATGAAATAGAACAGATAAATCTACTGCAAAAACCCTGTGAAAAGCATTTGAAAACAAACTAGAAACTCCTCATGATGTAGAAAAAACCAAACAACAAGCACAAAAAGATTTTTGACATGATATTGGTACAGAATTTCAGCAAACAGACAAAGATAAAAATTTTCTTGAAAAACTATATGAAATAGTAAAATCATGAAAATTAGAAATTAAAATATACACTAAAGCTACATTACACGCAAAAGCATATATTTTTACCGCAAAGAAAGATTCAATATCAAAGTGAAGATGTATAGTCTGATCTTCTAATCTTTCCAAAAGTTGATTTTATGACAACACAGAATTAAATGTTGTGGTAGATGGGGATGATAATTATAATAAAATGCAAGATTGGTTTAAGAGATTACGAGACGAAAGCCATGATTTCACAGAAGAATTACTCGAAACAATGGACAACTCACGAATTAAAGCCGAACCTACACCATATGAAGTATATATGAAAATATTGTACGAAATGGTATGAAAATACGTAGATAATCCATTGGATAAAAAGTATGACTGGACGAAAATATTATATCAATTCCAAATAGATGCAGTACAACAAGCTGTAGAAATAGTCAAAAAATATAGTTGAGTATTTATCTCTGATGTAGTAGGATTATGAAAAACATATACATGATCTATCACTATGGATATGCTTACAAAAGAAAACAATTCTAAATGATTAGTTTTAGCACCAGCAAAACTAATAAAAGAACGAGAAAAAGCTCTTAGAAATTTTTGAGTTAATGCAGAAGTTAAATCTATAGATTGATTACAGAAACTTATAGATGACCCATCATATAATAGCGTAAAATATGTGCTAGTTGATGAAAGTCATAAATTCAAAGATCCAAATACACAAAGATATCCAATGTTGCAAGAATTTATACATAGAACCAATAAGAAACTTGTTCTTTTGTCTGCTACACCATTAAATCTAGATGGACGAGATGTTTATCATCAAATCAAATTATTTCATAAAGGAGAAGATACAAATTTGCCAATTTCACCAAATCATTTGTATCAGTTTTTCAAAAAATATGAAAATGGCGAAGTAGAATTGGGAAATATACTTTGAGAACTTATGGTAAGAAGAACAAGATTACACATAAAAAGATATTACCAAAAAGATATGGAAAGAATGGATAAATGATTCCCTCAAAGACAATGACCTTTTACTATAGAATATGACTTAAATGATCATTATGAGTGAATCTATGATGAAATAGAAGCGGTTTTATGACAAAGGACAAACGGCTTATCAAAGAAACAAAAAGAAGAATTAGTTGATAAGATGAATCAAAAAGAAATAGAACAATATAAATGAAAACTTAATTATGCTATGTATTTTAAGACAAATTATATCAAAAATGAATATTTTGTGATAGATGAAAAATGAAAAAAGAAACTAGACGATCCAGAATTTGATGATATACAGGCAGTAGGTGAAAACTTAAAGGAATTAGCAAAAATAACTTTTTATCAAAGAATAGAAAGTTCTCCAAGAGCTTTTTTGAATACTTTAGATAGAATGGTACAATATAACGAAATTTTTTTGGAAAATCTACAAAATTGATATATATTCAAAACAAAACATAGTATGGATTTGATAGAATATGCATGAATATTTGATGATGCTGATGAAGAATCAGAAGAATATCTAGGCTTGGAAAAAGAATCTTTTAGTATAGAAAAATTTAATACAGAAAAGTATATCAAAGATATATCAGAGGATATAAGTTTACTAAAAAAACTAAAAGAAAAAGCGAATAAACTGATTGAATTAGAAGATATAAAATTAGTAAAATTACTAGATATATTAGAAGATAATAAAGACAAAAAAATTCTAATTTTTAGTCAATATTCTGACACCACAAATTATATTATAGAAAAAATAAAAAACAAATTCAAAGACAAAGAAATTGCTGAATTATCAGGTAATGCTAAAGAAAACATTCTATCTATTTTGTGAAGATTTTCACCAAAAGCACAAGATTATAAAATAAAAACAGGCGAAAAAGAGATAGATATTTTGGTTGCTACAGATATTATTGCCGAATGACAAAATCTACAAGACGCCGATATGATTATAAACTATGATCTTCATTGGAATCCTGTAAAACTAATTCAGAGAATTGGTAGAATAGATAGACTATGAAGCACAAACGATAAAATTTATATATTCAATTTTTACCCTTCTGTTATATGAGAAGGAAGACTTGGTTTAAGGTCTAAAGTCTCTGAAAGAGTAAAAGCAATTCATCAACATATAGGAGAAGAAAATAAAATCATTTCACAAAAAGAAGAATTAAATCAGAAGATGATAAAATTATATGAAGAAATGATTAAAAATCAGAAAGATACAATAGACCAAATAGAAGAAACTGAAAACGAAGCTCAAAATATATTTGTATATTCACATCTTATAAAAGAACTTCAAGATTGTAAAGATCAACATGCAAACATTTTTCACAAAATCAAAAAAATGCCATTAAGAATGAGAACAGCAAAAAAAGCTAATGAAAAAAATATACTTGTATATTGTAAATATTGAGATTTTGATCATTGTTATATTTTCAATAACAAATGAGAAATAGAAAACAATAAATCTAAATTTCTCAATCTTGTTTATGCAGATATAGAGACAAAAAGAGAATCTTTACCAAAGAATCATGATGAAAAAACAACACTTATAGAAAAGCAATTTAATTTAGATGTAGAAAAACAACATACTTGAGAATTATTTTCTTGAGAAAAGAAAACATCAATGGATATGATAGCATTAAAAAACAAGATAAGAAAATATCAAGAAGAATATGTTGATAAATATGAATACGAAGAACATGATATGATAGACACAATTTGTGATTATATAGAATCTTGAATGGAAACACGACAAAAAAGAAAATTTAAACTATACAAGAAATATAAAAGAGCATCAGATTTTTCTACAACAATAATAAATGAAATGTTTAATGTTTTAGAAGAAATGCAAGAAAACAAAATAACAAAAAAAGAAAAAGAAGAATCAGAAAAATATGTAGTAATTAGCGAAAGCTTAATCTAATAATTATTTTAATTTTTTTTAATTTAATTTAGGGGGGCTTCTTCATCTTAAAAAAATAAGGAAAATCCAAATTGGGGATACATACCCTCACCCCGCAATTCTGGGGGGTTCGGTCATCTAACAGCCACTACACGACATATTAATATACGTCGTGCGAGTGGCAAACGTTGAGACGAAATAGCTCCGCGTCGGACCGCTTCGCTCTTCCGTCTCAATGGCGGATCATCCCACCCCACTGTGCGAAATTGAGTTTGAATAGATTTTTAAAAGGCAAATTATTTTAAAAACCATAAATATAAAAAAAATGAAAAAATCAATGGATTTATTTGGGCAAGCCTTATATGACCGTTTTAAAGGAGAAATTTATCCATTTTATATGGAAGTATACGGAGAAAAACATGAGCATAATTTAAATAAGTATTTTAGATCAATAAATAAATTATCAAAAGTTGAAAAAAGGCTTATATCTATGTGTTCTGGAACAATTCTTGATGTTGGTTGTGGAACTGGAAATTACATTCCCGAATTAGAAAAAAAAGGTAAAGTTATTGGTATTGATATTTCATCAAAAATTATTGATGTAGCTAGAGAAATGGGTATTAAGAATTGTTTTGTAGCTGATATTTTTTCTTATGACGAAACCAATAAATTTGATACCATTACGATGTTTGAAAATAATTTAGGGATGGGGCAAACAATTGATGGAACAAAAAAATTACTGAAGAAAATATCAAATTTATTAAATAATAACGGACAACTTTTGGTAATTTTATCAGGAAGATCAAAAGATAAAGACTATTTGGAAACGGAATTAACTCCAGTCTATAAAGAAATTAAATGTGAAAAGTTCAAATGGATAAATTTCAATCCAAAATATCTTACAAAAATTTGTAGTGAAATAAATCTAAATTTAAAAGTTATCAGTGGAAACAAATATTATTCATTCATCAAAATAACAAAAAAATAATTTGCCAAACTATAAGGAATTCAAACTCAACTCAAGCCCTTTGGGTCGCACAACAGCTGATATCTACAAAAGCTAAAGCCACATTTTGCCACACTAAATTGATTTTTTAAGGAAGTGGCAAAACGTCAGATATCAGAAAATGTTGAGACAAAATAGCTCTGCTCAAAATGTAACTTTTTACTGAAAAATAATAAAAAACTTAAACTAAAAAAATACTATTGATTTTATAAAAAAAAGTCATATATCTTCTTCGTTTTATATAATAAAACATTATATCATAATGAACTATGAAGAAGAAAAAGATGATTTGGTAGAAGAAAATTCTTGGGAAGATGAATATGATGAAGATGAAGAATGGGATGACGATGAAGAATATGATGATGAACTTGATAAAGAGTAAATAAAAAAGCAGTCTTAATTGGCTGCTTTTTGTAATATTTTAAATTATATTGTTTTCCCCATACACATTTGCAAAAAAACACAAAAACAGTATTGATGCTATAATACATAGTAAAAACCA